>JBDRII010000084.1:0-3391 GCA_043816085.1 Patescibacteria group bacterium
ACTGGCTCACTATCGTCTTGATTTGTATTTCCAGTTTGGCCACTATTAGTATTTAGATTAGTAATTATTTTGCTGTTTATATTTTGGTTAGTGGTATTAGTTTGGTCTAAAAAATTAATTTTATCTTTTTGCCAATAAATAATTCCAAAGGCAACTCCACCTAATACTAGGATTACTATTAAAATTGATAGAATAATTATGAATTTGATGTTGGCTTGCATATTTTTATTGTGGAGACGTGATAAATCGCGTCTTTACGTAAATTAATTATAAATTATTTATCTTCACCATCAAATATATCTTCCACTCCTTTGGTCTTGGCGAATTCTTTTTTTGATTCTTCTATTTCTAAAAGCTGTTTTGGGTCAGAGGTAATTATCTGGTCTTCAGTATAAGAAGCGTGGATTCTAATAGCAGCATGATTGGCGCCAGCAAAAAAGATTCCCTCACCTACATTTCCTTGTAATAAAGTATATTTTTCTCCCTCAGTCAGCATAAATGTTTTTTGCACTAAATCGATTGCAGCTGGTGATTGTTTTAAAAGAAGTTGAAGGGCGGAATTGGTTACAATGGCTCGACCATAAGGGGAATTTAAAAAATCTGCTACGTCTTGGGTAATTGTAGTTACCCCTAAATAATATTTTCTGCATCTTTTTACTAAGGCGTAAATAAACTTAGCTGAATCTTCATTTTGCATAAGCCACCAGGCCTCATCAATTACTAAAATCCTCTTTTTCATTTCAGAGCGAACAACATTCCAGATATAATTTACAATAGTGTAAATGGCAATAGGTCTTAGCTCGTCTTCCAAGTCTCGAACAGAAAAAGCCACCATTTGATTTTTCATATCAATGTTAGTAGGGCTGTTAAATAAGCCAGAAAAAGTACCTTCGGTGTATTTTTGTAATCTAAGTACTAAATTTTCCGAACCTTCAAAACCTTCTAATATTTTTTGGAGATCACTCATTAATGGTGTTTCTACTGTGGCTAGGTCAGATTCTGGAGTGATGTCTTTGGAAGCATAGGTTTCTAATAAAGCTCTATCCATAATAGAATCTTCAGCTGGAGTAAATGTGCCCATCATTATTTTAAGGAGCCCCTTGATGGTAATAACTGCAGATCTAATAATATCAGCCGGATTTTCATTTTTACCAATGGCCCGAGGCAAATCAAATGGATTGATCTTGGCTTCAGAAGAAAGTGATAAATTAATATATGTGCCACCCACAGCATCAGCCAAATATTTATATTCCATTTCCGGGTCAATAGCAATAACTTCAGTGCCCAGCATCATACTTCTTAGAATCTCTAATTTTACAGCATAACTTTTTCCAGCCCCTGAAGTGGCAAAGACCATTTCATTGGCATTGGGCAGGGAAAACCGGTCAAACAACACCAAAGAGCTATTATGGGCGTTTATACCATATAAGACGCCATTATCAGAGGTTAAATCTGTGGAAATAAAAGGAAAAGAAGAAGCACAAGGAGAGGAATTCATGTTAAAGTAGACTTGCATTTCATCATTTCCCAGGGGTAGGGTAGAATTAAATCCCTGTTCGGCCTGATAAAGCACTCGTTTAGCTACGACTAAGCGGGCGCCAAATAAACTATCTAATTTATCTACTAAATCTTCTAACTTTTTTTTGCTTTCCGAATAAACTGTAACATAAAGAGCAAATTGAAAAAATTTTTCAATGCCCTGGGTTAAATTGTCTCTAAGTTCTTCAATATCTTTTAAAGCAGTTTCTTTTATGGGATCCCGGGGTGCACCTTTTTCTTTGTCTGCGGAAAGGTCAGCTTCTAAGGAACCTACTTTTTTCTTTAATTGTTTTAAAATTACAGCAGATTTTATTGGATAATAATACATGGCAATATCCAGAGATACATTTAAATTTACAATAGGAGAAAACCAGCCAACAGAAATATATCTAGGATAGGCAGTAACAAACATAGTGGAAACATATATACCATTTAGGTCCAAAAATCTGGAGTCTACTTTAAGAGCAGCTGGAGAGATTAAGTCCAAGACTGACGTTACCCCTTCTCGGTAAATTTTTTCAGCTTCTACAATTTCTTTTTCTTTTTCCAGCCTCATCTTTTTCTCAGGGGAATCTGATTTTTTAAAACTCTTTTTAGTAGTTTTGGGGGGTATGTATGATTTTTGTTTTAATTGAACCATATTTAATTTAAGTTATAATTTATTTTATTTCTTCTTCGATTTTCATTTTATCAATTTCCAGCTTGGGTAGTGATTTTGTTCTTTTAGGATTATAGGCTTGGTAGTAAAGATCAATCAAAGATCTGGTGTCGAGCTGTTTTACTTCCAGACCAATTGAGGTGAGACCACTGGCGACTTGAGAAGTTCTTCGATCTAATTCGGTTTTGTATTTTTTAAATTTAGCTTTGCTGATTCGGATAGTAGACCCAGGGAAAATTACTTCATTAACTCTTTGCCAATAATTTTTTTGTTTGCCTTTAGTGTTAATAGCTGAATAAGGGATTACTATGTAAAATTTTTTCTGCATAATATCAGCTACGCTTACTAATTCTTTTATATACTGCCTATATTCTAGGGTCTGAACTTTGAGCAATTCATTGGTCTGAACCTTGGCCTTTTGGGATAACATGTTTAAATAATTAGTAATATCTAGTTTTCTGGACTGAATCACAACCTGGATAGGAAAATCTAATGAATTTAACATTTGAACATATCCATTAATAATAGCGTTTTGTTCATCTTCTCCCTTTAAAGCGAAATTTAGTGAAGACACATCTAAAACTGCTCTAAGAGAAGCATCTTTCATGATTACTGCATCTTCTTTGATTTCGGAAAAAGGTAAATACTTTACTGTAGAAGCATTAACTGTCTTTTTCCTACCTTGCATTTCTTTCTTTATTGACATTTTTGTTTATTTTTTCCTCTTTTAGGATTGGGATAAATTATTATTTATTTTTAATATTATTGTCCGTATTCTTTTTATTTTTCGGCGCTTGATAGGCGCCTTCGGTGTCGACCATTAATGATAATTCTGTTAACCGAGACTGTGTAACTTCTTTTGGTGTTACGTGTTCTTCTTTTTTCTCTTTTTTCTCTTTGGTCTTGATTTTAATATAATCTTGGCGGTTCCACACTTTTAATTTTGGACGAATTCTAGTTTGGACCATAAGTAAGGCAAAAATATGAAAAGTTTGGCCATTTACTTTTACAAAAGCTATTACCACGGCTATACCCATGGTAAGGCTGCCTAATATGGCAAAAAACCAAAATGAAAAAATAGAATACCATAAAAAAAGAAATCCTCCGGCTACTAGTAAAATAATAAATTGACGGACAGAAATTGGTCCGATAATTTTACTTTCTACATCAATAAATTGAGGCACAACAAATTGT
>JBDRII010000085.1:0-3090 GCA_043816085.1 Patescibacteria group bacterium
CCAATAACAGTAGATTTTACATCTAGTAAAGATAAATTATAGGCAATGTTGCCAGCTGTCCCACCAAAATTTTCTCTTAATTGATCTATATTAAAAGACACATTAAGATTGTGAATTTTATCTGGTAGAATATTATCCTTAAAATATCCAGGAAAATTCATGATGCGATCAAAGGCTAGCGAGCCAGAAACAAATATTTTTTTCATATTAAGCTTGTCAAAATATTATTGATTTTTAATTTTCCAATCAAATCCAATTTCGGGATCGTCGAATTCTATCCTTTCTTCATCTGGATTTTTTGGATCATAGGAAAGAGTGGTGAAATATATTAAAGTAAATGGTTTTTTGCCTAAAACTTGAAAACCATGAGCTACGCCCTTGGGAATAGAAATTAAAACTGGTTCAGCATTTTCACCTATACAGATTTCCATTGTTTCGCCTTTAGTTTTAGAATTTTCCCTTAAATCATATAGCACTACTTTTGCGTCTCCTGATACTCCATACCAAAGATCATCTTGTTTTTTATGCCAATGAAAAGCTTTTATTATTCCCGGATGAGTTACAGTAATAGATGCTTGGCCGAATTTTTTTAATAATTTATCATCATCACGTAAAATTTCTCGAAAATTGCCTCTATCATGAACGTGTGTTTTGATTTTTTTTATATTTACTCCGTCTATCATATGTTTATATATAATGCCCTCGCCGGGAGGCTCAGGCTATTTGTTATTTTCTCGTTTAGCAGCAAGATTACAAGCATTTAAATAGCTATCAAAGGATTCGCCGCCATCGCCCCACCAACCTTTTAGCTGCATATAATCCATTTCATTTTTTTGAACGTAATAATTATTTACATCAGTAATTTCTAATTCGCCTCGGCCCGACGGTTTGAGATTTTTAATAACATCCCAGACTTGCTTGTCGTAAATATATAATCCAATAACAGCTAAATTTGATTTTGGTTTAGCTGGTTTTTCTTCAATGTTAGCAATTTTATTATCTTTTATTTCAGCGATGCCAAAAGATTTTGGATTATCTACTTCTTTTAAAAAGATTTTTGCTCCTTTTTTAAAATTTTCTACCCCTTCTTTAATACTGTCTTCGATCATATTGTCTCCTAACATAACTAGAATATCTTCATGGTCAGAAAAATCTTCACAAAGGCCTAGGGCTTGAGCAATTCCGCCTGGCTCTTCCTGGACTCCATAGGAAAATCTGGCTCCAAATTCACTGCCAGACTTTAATAATTCCAAAAAATGCCCGGCATGACCTTTGCCAGAAACTATCATAATATCTTTAATTCCAGCATTAACCAATGTTTCTATAGGATAATAGATCATTGGTTTATTATATATTGGAAGTAAGTGCTTGTTTGTTACTTTGGTTAGCGGAAAAAGACGAGATCCTGTTCCACCAGCTAGTATTATTCCTTTCATAACTAGATTATTATAGTTTTTTTTGTAAAAAATGTAAAGCCAGATAAATTAACAGGCTAATTAGAATTATATACAACAAAATATTTAAATTAAAAAAATAATTTAAAAAATTGTTAGTAATAATATCCATAATTAAAAATGCTAAATAGAAAAATAGTGTAATTTTTAATAAGTCTAAACTTAAGACTTTAATTTGGCCAAGAGTCTTTTCCATAAATTTTCTCTGGTTAGTTCTATATTAATTTTATAAACTAAAATATCTTCATTTACGTCATCAAGGCCTGGGGCTGATAAAACAAAATCTAAGTTTTTTCGGTTCCCGGCCACACCGTAAAGGTCAAATTCTGTTGTTGTTGTAATTTTATTTATTTTTTGGTCTGGTGTTTGATAATTTGATGCAATTAAAAAATCATAGTCTTCTATATCTGTATAATAAAATAATCGATCAATATTTGGATAAGGGTTAAAATACATATTTTCGTCTAAAGCAAAATATCCGTCTCCAATAATTTCAACGTTTCCCTTGGGAATTGTGATTTGTTTTGGATTATTATATTCCTCATCGTCTTGTTCGCGCCAATTAATAAGTCTTTGAACTTTATTAATGCTAACTTTATCGTTATTTACATATAATTCTTGTAAACCTGATGTTATCCAGGTTCTAAAATTTAAATCTATGCTATTTGTATAAATTTGAACTTTTTGTTCGGACTGATCTGGATAAATTTTTCCTCTAGTTATAATTTTTTGTAAATTTGTATTAATATTATCTAAAATAACGTGTTCTGAAGAAATAATATTAATTGAATACACGCCATTGGTTAAATTGGTTAAATTAATTGAATGTTTATAATTTTCTACTGCTTCAGATAAAATTTCTACGTCATCTTTTTTTATTTTTATAGAAATTGGCTTTGTTTCGTCTTTAGTACTGGTGTTTGTGAAATTTAAATCCATATTTAAATCTTCATCTTGTACATAAGCAAGAAATTCATGAGAACCAACTAAACTTGTTTTTATTTCTTTAGAGAAATTTTGAGGGATATAATTTGGAATTTTCACTTCTGGTTTCAATGAATAATGATAAGTTGCTATTTGATCAGGATTTTCAGGATTATTTTGATAATTTTCTAAAAATTCACTAATAGATTCATATTTTTTTTCTTTTTGTAACAAAATTATATCTTGTTCTTCATCTATAGTTTTTTCCCATAGCGAATTATCAATTAATTTATTTTCTATAGGCTTTATTTCGTAATTCCCCTCGCCTGCTTTATTTATTCCGAGCTCTACTATATTTTGTTCAGGGTTTCGATACTCAAGTGTGACCCTTGCCTTATCAAAAGAACGTGGTGTTTGAACATGGAAATACACAGGCTCTGCTAAAATGCGCTGATAATATTCTCCGGATTTAATATTTAATTCCCGGCCCCAAGCCCGTCCAGCTGGGTCAAAGACAGAAATAAAGTCTGGACTGGTTGAATAATTATAAGAAAGATTCATTTTACCGGTTGGTGCTATATAGAAAAATAAAAACCAACAAAATATTAATAAATATATAGCTATTATTGATATAAAGAAAATTTTTCTTATTGTTTTGAAACTTGTCATATAAATAAATTTTTTATATAAGGAATAAAATCTCTGTAAATTT
>JBDRII010000086.1:0-8744 GCA_043816085.1 Patescibacteria group bacterium
AAGATAAAATTATATCTAGACCGGAAAAAAATTAAATATTCTGATTTAGGAACGTATTCTAAAGAAAGCGTTGATGCTTCTGATTATGCTGCAGCCGTGGCTAAAAAAGTAAAGAAAAATAAAAATGATCGGGGAATATTAATTTGCGGATCTGGCGTAATAATGGCTATTGCTGCTAATCGAATTAAAGGCATTAGAGCCAGCGCTGTTTGGCATGAAGTTATTGCAAAACAAGCTAGGGAACACAATAATATAAATATATTATGCTTATCAGGTAGAGAACGCCAGCCAAATAATTGGAAGAAAATAGTTGATATTTTTTTAAAAACAAAAAGTTTAAAAAAACAAAAATATAAAAATCGTATAAAGAAGTTAGATCTAATTAAATAACTTACCTCCTCCCTCTGACTCCCTTCTCCTCGTCAGGAGAAGGGAGAACCCAAAAAATAGGGTTCCCCATCTCCACGATTAGTGGAGAGGGGGACAGGGGGTGAGGCATTAGACAAATATGCCAGAAGTCAGACCAGCGATTTTGGAGGAAAATTTCGAGGAGGTAAAAAAAAGAATAGAACAAGTGAGGCCGTTTGTGAAAAGAGTGCATATAGATATTATGGACGGAGAGTTTGTGCCCAACACTACTTTTAATGAACCAGAAAAATTAGAAGGAATTGATATAGAGATTGTGCCCCATCTAATGGTAAGACACCCTGTTTTTGAGATTAAAAAATGGGACCTTCCTAATGTTAAGGAAATTATTGTTCATTTTGAAGCTATCCAAAATTTAGATGAAGTTGTTAGTGCAGCTAAAACAATTGATAAAAAAATTGGCATTGCTATTAATCCTAGTACTTCGACCTATGATATTAAAGATAATTTAGATAAATTTAGTATGGTTTTGGTTATGGGTGTAGAACCTGGTTTTTCTGGTCAAGCTTTTAATAACGATGTTTTAGAAAAAATTAGAATATTAAAAGAAATCAATCCAGATATGCCAGTAGAGGTAGACGGCGGAGTAGATATGACAACCAAAGATCAAATTCTAAGAGCGGGCGCAGATATTTTGTCAGCCAATTCAGCAATTTTTAAGGCAGACAATATTGAAGAGGCAATAAAAGAATTAAGTAGTTAAAAAAATGGAAAAGATTTGCAATTTAGATAAATTAGAGACACTAGCAAATGAAGTAAGACAAGATGTAGTAGCAATGATTGCTGAAGCTGGGTCAGGACATCCTGGTGGAAGTTTAGGAATGGCTGATATTTTAGTAGCTTTATATTTTAATGTATTAAAACATGATCCTAAAAATCCTTCATGGCAAGATCGAGATTATTTTGTATTGTCGAACGGTCACTTGGCTCCGGTTTTATATACAGTGCTGGCTAGATCTGGATATTTTTCAAAAAAAGATTTAAACACTCTTAGAAAATTAGGCAGCAAACTTCAAGGGCATCCAAATGAATATTGCCCGGGAATAGAAGTACCAACCGGGTCTTTGGCTCAAGGAATTTCTAATGCAGTGGGTTTGGCTCATGGATTAAAAATTCAAAAAAAGCCAAATTATGTATATTGCACAGTAGGAGATGGAGAAATTGAAGAAGGTTTAGCTTGGGAGACATTTATGTATGGGGCTCATTATAATTTAGATAACTTAACGGTGATATGTGATAGGAATTTTTTGCAGATTGACGGGGATACAGAAAAAGTAATGGCTTTAGAGCCTTTGGCAGAAAAAATGAAAGCATTTTCTTGGCATGTTATTGAAATTGACGGCAATAATATTCATGAAGTAGTAGAAGCTTTAGAGCGTTCTAAAAAAGTTCATGGAAAACCTACATTTATTTTAGCTAATACAGTTATGGGAAAAGGGGTTTGTGATTGGGAAAATGATTCAGCTTGGCATGGAAAAGCACCAAGTCCAGAAGAGGCAAAGATTGCTCTTAAAGAATTAATGAAAAGAGAAAGATCTTAGAATATGGAAAAACAAGAATTTATAATAAAAACAGCTTACAAGGCTGGTGATATTTTGCGGCAAAATTTTGGCCGAACATTAAAATCTAAAACTAAGTCAGTTAAAGGGGACATTGTAACTGAAATAGATTTAATATCTGAGGCTTATATAATATTACAAATTACTAAAAAATTTCCAGATCATAATATTTTATCAGAAGAAAAAGGCACGAAAAATAATAAAAGTGATTATACTTGGATTATAGACCCTCTAGATGGAACGAGAAATTATAGTTTAGGAATTCCAATGTTTGGCGTAACTATTGCATTGGCGTATAAAAAAGAAATAGTTTTGGGAGTAATTTTTGACCCAATTCATGATGAATTATTTTTTGCCGAAAAAAATAAAGGAGCATATTTAAATGGAAATAAAATTCGAGTTAATAGGGAAAAAGAAATAGAAGACATGGTTTATGGAATTGGCGGGCCAAGACAGAGAATTAATATTGCAAAATATAGTAAGTGGATGAAAGAGCTGGCTATGCATTCTACTTATATTAGAACTGTAGGATCAGCCGTACAGGAATTGTCCATGGTTGGAATGGGACGAAGTGAAGTAAGTATTTTAGGCGGGTGTTGGCCTTGGGATGTTGCTGCTGGAGGATTACTTATCCAAGAAGCTGGCGGGAAAATAACTAAGATTGATGGAAAAAAATGGGATCCGCTTTTAGATAATCAAGAAATTTTAGCAACAAATGGGAAAGTCCATAATAAAATTTTAAAGATAACTAATAAATAAATATGAAATTATCAAATCGAGCAGCTAATATGCAAGCCTCACCACTGAGAAAATTAATAGGGCTGGCAGAGGTAAGAAAAAAAGAGGGGATTACAGTTTATCATTTAAATATTGGGCAGCCTGATATTAAAACTGATGAAATTTTTTATGAGCAAATAAAAAAAATTCAAGAAAATCCAATTGCCTATGCTCATTCAGCTGGAATTGCTGAAACTAGAGAAGCTTGGAATAAATATTATAAATCTGTTGATATTGAATTAGACGCAGAAGAGATTATTATAACTAATGGCGGATCAGAGGCAATAATTTTTGCTATGTGTGCTGTGGCTGACCCTGGTGATGAGATTTTAGCATTTGAGCCATATTATACAAATTATAATGGATTTGGATCTATCGGAGGAGTAAACATCACAGCTGTTACATTAAGCATAGAAAACGGTTTTCATTTACCATCTAAAAAAGAGATTGAAGAGAAAATTACAGACAAAACTAAAGCTATTATTTTTACTAATCCGTCTAATCCTACGGGTACTGTATTTACTAAGGACGAGTTACAAGTAATAGTAGATATTGCCAAGGAAAGGGGTTTATTTATTTTAGCAGATGAAACATATCGAGAGTTTTCTTATACAGGAGAAGAGTGTTTTTCTTTGATGAACTTTCCTGAAGTAGAAAATCAAGTAATTCAGCTAGACAGTGTATCCAAAAGATTTTGTTTATGTGGGGCTCGGATGGGAGTTATGGCCAGTCATAATAAAGAGATTATGCAAGCTGGTTTGAAAATGGGTATGGCTAGGTTGTGTGTACCCTCAATAGAGCAAAGAGCTATTATTCCATTTTTAGAAAATTCTAAAAAATATGTTATGCCAATAATTGTTGAGTTTAAAAAAAGAAGAGATGTTTTAAGCGCTGGTTTAAAAGAAATTTCAGGTATAAATTTTAAAGAACCAGAAGGCGCTTTTTATATAATTTGTTCTTTGCCTGTAAAGTCTAGTGAGGATTTTGCTAAATGGCTAATTGAGAAATTTGATTATAATGGAGAGACAGTGCTGCTGGCGCCGGCACCAGGTTTTTATGCAGATAAAAATGCAGGGCAAAATGAGGTAAGGCTGGCTTATGTTTTAAATGCAGATGATTTGGAAAAATCTTTGGTAATATTAAAGAAAGCCCTGGAAAAATATCAAGAAATAATGTAAAATGTTTATATGGAATTAAACAAGAATTTATATAAGAAAAACATAGATGTAGAAGCTATGCGCGCGGGCTGGGGTGATGGTTTATTAGAATTAGGGAAAAAGCATAAAGAAGTAGTGGGAATGTGCGCTGATCTGGTGGGTTCCTTGAAGATGGTTGCTTTTGCCAAAGAATTTCCAGATAGATTTATAGAAGTGGGTATTCAGGAACAAAATATGATGAGTGCTGCGGCTGGGTTAGTAGCTTCTGGGCTTCGACCATATATTGGATCTTTTTCAGCATTTTGTCCGGGTCGAAATTGGGAACAGCTAAGAGTGTCTGTTTGTTATGCTAAAGCGCCTGTTGTTTTTTGTGGTTCACATGCTGGAATATCAGTAGGGCCAGATGGAGCTTCTCACCAAGCTATGGAAGATATTGCTATTACTAGATGTTTGCCCAATCTAACTGTTATTGCTCCGTGTGATTACATGGAAAATTACAAAGCCACTATGAGTGCTTATGACTTAAAGGCTCCGGTATATATTAGATTTTCTAGAATAAAAGCACCAAATGTAACTGTAAAAAAGACTCCATTTAAAATTGGCAGAGCTGAAGTACTAAAATCTGGAAAAGATGTTACTATTATAGCTTGCGGACTTCTTGTTTACGAAGCATTAATAGCTGCTAAAGAACTAGAAAAAGAAAATATAAACGCTGAAGTTATTAATTGCCATACTATTAAACCACTTGATGAAAAAACAATTATAAAATCTGCAGCTAAAACTGGAGCAGTTGTTAGCGCAGAAGAGCATCAGATTATAGGGGGTTTAGGTTCTGCAGTGGCAGAGGCATTAGCTAAAAACAAACCCACTCCTCAAGAATTTGTTGGTATGCAAGGTACATTTGGTGAAAGCGGGGAACCAGATGAGTTATTAGAAAAATATGGCATGAAAGCCGTTGATATAATAAAAGCAGTTAAAAAAGTAAAAAAATAAAAATATGGATTTTACATTAGATTTCATTACTTTAATTATCAAAGTAATTGGTAGCATAATTATTGTAATTGGCATGGCAGTATCAACTTATCATTTTGGCAGAACAATATTTATTAAAGAAAGTAGATTAGTTAGTATTCGTTTAGAATTTGGTCGATATATTTTGCTTGGCTTAGAATTTTTCATTGCGGCTGATGTTATTCAAACTATATTTTTGCCTTCCTGGTCAGAGCTAGGAATGTTAGCTACTATTGTAATTATCCGAACAATACTTAGTTATTTTTTAACTCATGAATTTAGAATAATAGAAAAAACTAAAAATTGACATTAAAAATAATTTCTATATAATAGATAAGTGATTTATAATATTTAATAATTAATAACAAAATATTATGGAAGATAATTCTTCAAAAGAGTCAAAGTTATTCCAAAACTCAAATCCAAAATTGGTTTTTGTTTTAGGAATAGTTGTAGGTGTGGGAGTATTTAGTTTAATTAGTTTGATTATTCTTATTGGAATGGCTGTCAGTTCTGATGAAGAAGATGCTGCTGTTAATACAAACTCCAATACCAATACTAACCAAGTAGCAGATACAAACACTGCTCCAACTGCTAGTGCAATTGATACTAGTAAAATAGTTATTGGTGATAGTGAAGAAGTATATGGTAATGCAGATGCTGACATTACTTTTGTAGAGTTCAGTGATTTTCAATGTCCATATTGTCAAAAGTTTCACCCAACTATGGAAGCTTTTGCTGAAAAGAACAAAGATGATATTAGGTGGGTATTCAAACATTTTCCTATAAAAAGTCATCCTCAAGCAAAGCCAGCCGCAATTGCTGCTGAATGTGCAAATGAGCAAGGTAAATATATTGAATATGTCGCAGCTTTATTTGAGAATCAAAGTAGCTTAGCTGATGATTATTATAGTGAGTTAGCATCTGAATTGGGTTTAGTAGCATCTACTTTTGAAACATGTTTAACCTCTACCGAAGTTGAAACTAAAGTTGATAATGATTATAATATGGCTTTAAGTTTGGGTGTAACTGGTACTCCAAATACTATTGCATATAACAGTGATGGAGAAGCAGAATTAATTGGCGGAGCAGTAGATGAAGCTTATTTAGAGTCAGTATTGGCGGATTTGAAGTAATAAAACATTCAATAAATAAAAGTAGCACTGGGGCACCGACCCCAGTGCTTTTTTGATATTTTGGCACGGGGGATGGTACCCCCGTGCTACGTTTTTTCCTAACATTAGCCTAATTCACAGGGGTAAATCTTGACAAAATGGGTGGTTCATGTATAATGGTCGGTTCTTGAAACTACAGCCCCGTAGGTGCAAGGAAAAAACTACAGACAAATTGTCTGTAATTCCTATTTACGGGGTGCGTGAACCCTTTTTTTGTTGTCTGCTTAGACATTCATGCAGATTGACAATTGAATTTAAGACCTTTATTAATGTCCCGTTAATAAAGGAAGTTTTGTTTTGTAAATTACAGAGGGGTAGTCAGGGGGAATAGGACAGATTCATTCTATTTTTTATATTTTTTCTTAAAAATTTAGAAAATAACAATATGTATCTACGGGGCCCTATTCTCTCTAACCACCCCTCTGTATCAAATCCCCCCCCTCCTTTCTAGCTGCCATGCGACTTCAGTCGCAGGTAGCATTAACCTGAATAATCCGAGTGGATAATCCAAAGCTTGGGGAAGCTAGGATTTTTTTAAAACTCGGTGGAAAATAGCTGGTCTAACTGGATGCGAATAATCGCGTTCAGGTAAATCTGACTGGCACAGATACTCGATGAGCTGGGCCTCCTTTTCGGACGGCCTGCTCAAAGGAAGGAAACTGTCATGACTTTCACAACTCTGCTTCTGAACTTGCTGCCCTATGCCATCCTCGCACTGATCATCGTCTGGGCCATCTGGTCCTACGACACGGTCAACGAGGGTGAGCTCAAGGTCCTTTGCCGCTTCGGTAACCCCGTGGCGGTGCGTCAGCCCGGATTCGCCTGGCGCGTCTTCCCCATCATCTACTCGTACATGACGTTCAAGGAGCGCTGGGTGGTGCCGGGCGACGAGACCAAGACTCGGTTCAACATGGCCGAGGTCAAGATCGACTACACCACCAAGAAGATTCGCAAGGACCCCTTTGAGGAAGCTGGTGCAGTCGAGTTCGGAGGGAAGGCTAGACCAGCCTTCCTGGATGAAAATCTACGTATCAAGAAAGGGCAACCCGCCATGGCGAACTTCGGGTTCAGCCTGGTGAAGTTCTTCCGATCCTGGAAGCGCACCTCGCCCATGGACATGCTCCACCAGGAGCTCGACTCCCTGGGGCAGGTCATCTTCGCACGGGTGGACACCATTCAGGAGCTCGTCCAGCAGGCCAACAACACGGGTGGTCCGCTGGTTCTGGAGCCCGCTGGAACGACCCCACACCCGATCCGCACGGCCATCGGAGAGATCCTCAACCGGTGCCTGATCTACAACGGTACCATAGAGCGGATCGACATCGACGACCGGATCCGCGGACCGTTGGAGAAGATCGAACTGTCTCGTATCGACAACGAGGCGGCGACCGAGGAAGCGGAAGCGATCGAAAAGCGCAAGGGCGCTGAGGTCGCGGCCATCGTCAACAACTTGCCGGACGGAGTTACACCCGACCAGGTGGCTGACACCATCAAGAAGACCCTCGGAAAGGGCGACTGGACCGAGATCGTCTTGGACCCCAGGGTCATTGCGGCTATGGGCGACGCTATGCCAGAGATTCTGGCACGGTTCATGGCCAAGACTCCGAAGAAGGGAGGGTAAGTAGTCATGGATGCTAAATTTCAGATGAACATCGCCCTGGTAGTCCTGCTGATCGCGATCGCGGTCGGCATCTACTACCTCGTGAAGGACATCGGAAAACGACTCGAGATCAAGGAGAACTCGGGTTGGACGGAAGCCATTGCGACGAGCATCGTGCTGGTCGTGGCGTTCGGGCTGCTGGCATTCGCCTTTGGTGACTGCGAGTGGCTCACCAAAAAAGTTCCGTACGAGTGGCCCTGGACCTGGATCATGACCCTGGGTCGCTTGCCCGATGGCAACCCGGTCATGAGTGCCGAGATTCTGAGCGCGAGGAGCCTTCAAAAGTTCCTGGTGTTTGGAACACTGGCGGCTGGCTATTTGATCATCTGGTCAACAGACTGGGTGAAGGAACTCTCTCTGGGGACCACACCGTTCTGGATCCTCATCCTGATCGGTTTCGTGGGTGAACTCTTCTTCAGGGTGATACATCCCTGGGCGACGAGGCTGCCATGAAACAGATCAAGGGTGTCCTCATGCTATTCGGGTTCATGGCCCTGGGTCTCTACCTGGCTGCATGGGTGATTGGTATGGTCGGTCCGGTCATAAACGACTGGACCAAGCTGACCATGCTGATTGTACCGGCGGTGGTGCTCCTGATCATAGCTCGCTCGGGAGAACAGGCAAGGGCAAACAAGCTGCTGCCGTTCGGTATCGGACTCATGGTGCTGATCGTGATCCTCATCGGAGCTATCGTCCTCAAAGGCGTTGAGTCTCCGAAGTGGCAACGCGACTACAGTAGCTACAAAATTCGACCAATCGGCGGCGACTGGTAGCAAGTCCTCTCCATTCCCCACACAGCGCTCTTTATTACCATCTTCAAACCCCAAGTCTTTTAAAGGCGTTAGGGGCGAGAAGATCGGCCACGGGAGACGCAAGCACAACACGCTTTTCGTCTCCCAAATCCCTTTATAGCTAAAATTTATTTGGATATAGAGGAAATTAAATAACCTCAGTTAATTACTGGGGTTTTTTGTTTGTT
>JBDRII010000087.1:0-8355 GCA_043816085.1 Patescibacteria group bacterium
TTTGTGTAAAAAAGGCTTTACAAAATTTAATATCGGGTATATACTATATATAGTTATCCGATATTTAAGTAAATTAATTTTATGACTAGAAAATATGAAAAATCATTTCTTGATCAGAGAATAATTGATAGAATTGAAGAAAAGAAGAAGAAAATTGATAAAGTAAGGCCATTTCCTAAAATTGTGTTGCAAAATTTACAGGAAGAAATGATTGTAGAATGGACGTATAATTCTAATGCGATTGAAGGAAATACTTTAAGTTTAGGTGAGACCAGGCTCGTTCTTGAAGAAGGTATCACCATTCATGGCAAACCTTTAAAGGATCATTTAGAAGCTACTAATCATAAAGAGGCTCTATTATTTTTATTTAAAATAATAAAACAGAAAAATAAGGTTGATGAGGCCTTAATTAAAAAATTACATCAAATTATAGTTAAAAATATTGAAAAAGAATATGCAGGCAAATATCGCACAGGTCAAGTAAGAATTTTAGGGGCTGATTTTATTCCGCCTAATTATCTTAAAATTTCAAAATTAATTAATGAGCTGATCAAATGGTATTATTCCAAAGGTAAAGAATCATATATTCTTGATCAAGTAGCGATTTTTCATCATCGATTTGAGACTATACATCCTTTTTTTGACGGGAATGGTAGAACAGGCAGACTTTTAATGAATGTTAAACTAATGGAAAAAGGATATCCGCCAATTATAGTAGCCAACAATGAAAGAAAGAAATATTTGAATGCATTAAATAAAGCCAATAAAGAGGATTATAAACCATTGGTTTTATTTTTTGCCATTACATTAGAAAAATATTTAGATGTTTATTTAAGAGCAATAGCTAAGGCTACTGGATATCAGAAAGAATTGATTTCTTTGCAGGAATTATCTAAGAAAGTTCCTTATAGTCAAGAATATTTGAGTTTGCTTGCTAGGCAAGGAAAAATCCATGCCTTAAAAAAGGGCAAGGTTTGGTTTTCTTCAAAAGAAGATATTGAGAAGTATATTAATAAGAGACAAAAAAAGAGATGAAACAAGTTCTAACTCCCGCCTGCCTCGCCTGCGGCTCGCATGGCGGGCAGGTCCTCCACCCCGCGGAGCCAAATATTTAGCCCCTATCTATGGGGCTTTTTAAATACCTTCGAACAGGGGTTAGAACTTGTGGTATAATTGTCTTATGAAAATAAAAGGCAAGAAAATTTTACTTGAACCCGTTACTCAAGCTGATAAAGAAGGATTTTTTATTATAGCTACCAGATCGTATGGCAGCCAGTTTTGGTATGACGATAAAGAGATAGAAAAAAGAGATATGAAGGCTTTTTTTAATGATTGGAAAGATTATTTTTTTGATATAAACAAGCCAGAACAAGGACAGTGTTTTTGGATAAAAACCGATGATAAGAAGATTGGCGTTGTTTGTTATAGTGAATTTGATAAGCATAATAAGAAAACGGAAATTGATATTATTATTGGAGATAAAGAAGACTTGGGAAAAGGCTATGGCACTGATGCTTTGCAAGCATTGGTTGGTTATCTTTTTAAGAATTTTGATTTGAATAAAATTTGGATAGAAGCCAGGGGCAATAATCCCAGGGCTATCAAGGCTTATCAAAAAGCAGGTTTTAAGAAGGAGGGGCTTTTAAAAGAAGATGATTATTTTCATGGTGAATTTGTAGATTGTGTGAGACTGGGGATTTTGAAAAAAGAAATTAAGAAATAAGTCCTAACTCCCGCCTGCCTCGCCTGCGGCTCGCATGGCGGGCAGGTCCTCTACCCCGCCCTTCGGTATGGCCTTCGGCCTACTCAGGACTCCGCTCCGCCAAAGAAAGCAGTCTTGAAAAAAGACTGTTTATTTGATAAGGTTTAATCAATTATAATTAATATAAAATATGGGAGAAGATGACATAAGAAGAAAACAAGAGAAAGGGGGAAGAAAAATTGATAAAGCTGAATCAGAACCTTTGTTTACTTTACGGGAAACAATAGATTTTTTATATAGTTTAAAAAATGAATATCCAGAAGAAAGACCAAATGAAATATTACGCGGAGAACCTGCTGAGGGAAATATTAGTAAGTGGCAAGGGAATTGGACTTCTTCTATTGTTTTATGGGTTGAAGTAGCTAAAAGTCACTTGATTAAGCAAAAACAGTCCGTCCCCGAAGAAATTGATCAGTATCTTACATATTATAAAGCAAGAGAATTTTCTGATGGTGAACCAACATTACAAAATGATATTGATAGAGGAAATTCCATTTTAGATTTATGCATAACATTGCTTGAAAAATTAGAAGGAAAATGAGTGAGTTTTAATTTCTTTCAGTCTTGAAAAAAGGCTGTTTTTTTGATAAAATAAATGTAATATGCAAATAATTAAAGTTGGATTAAAATTTATTGTAGTAGTAGTTTTGTTTTTTCCGGGAATGGTAAGCGCAGCAGCTTGGCCAGGAGATGCCGGAGTGGAGATTGGGGTAAATTTAGGGGCCGGGTATGAGCCTAGTGGAGCAGTTTGGCATGAAGAGCGGGAAACGCTTTTTATTGTAGGGGATGACGGCGATATTACTGAATTGGATGAAGACGGTACGATTATTAATACTATTAATCCAGCTGGAGATGATTTAGAAGGCATTGCTATAGCTGATCCAACAAGTGATTATATTTATGTGGGTGTGGAAAATCCTGATGGCATTATAGAGGTAGATATTTCAGGTGATCCGTGGGTTCTTAGTGGAAAAACTTGGGATCTAACCCCTTGGATGATTGGCGCTGCTAATCAGGGCTTAGAAGCTTTAACTTTTGTTTCTACTGATGTGAATGATTATTTTTATGCTGGTTTGCAAGAAAACGGCAAGGTTTATGTTTTTGATGTGAATTTAAATGTAAGCGATGATGTTTCTTATATTGAAAATTTTGCTTTGGAAATTGGTTTAACAAATATTTCTGGTTTAGATTATCAAAGTGACACAGAGACTTTGTATGGTCTTTTTGATGGAGCCAATAAAATAATTGAAGCTCAGAGCGATGGAACTTTTATTCAGGAATATAGTATTCCGGGAAATGACCAAGAGGGCATAGCTTTGGTTCCGGCTTGTCCCAGCGCTACTACAGATATTTATTTGGCAGAAGATCTTGGGCCGGAATTATGGAAATATGGTGAATACCCTGTTGATACAGATAATTGTCCTGTTCCTGATCCAGACCCGGACCCTGATCCTAACCCAGATCCTGACGACGACGAGGATGAAGATGAAGAGGACGATGAAACAGATGAAGATGTTTACTCGGCTTTAATTAAAGGAAAATTGTTAAAAGTTTTTTTAAACGGAGAAAAAATTGCTCAAAAAAAGATATATAAGAAAAAGCAGATTAAAGCCAGAGTAAGAATTCGTGATTTTTATTCTAATGGCCGATATGAAATTATTACAGTTGGGCTAAGAGGTAAAAAAGCTAGAATAAAAACTTATAGATTAACTAGTGCTAATAATATTAAATTTAAAAAGAAAAAGAAGATTGTTTTTAAAAAAGATAAAAAGAGGTTATTATTAAAAACTAGGCTAGCTAAAAAAAGATTTCATACTACTTTTGGCAAGAAAAAATATATTTGGAAAATAAAAGAAAAAGGAAAGTTCGAGTTTGTTAAAAAGAAAAGAATATAATAAATGCAAAGAACAGAAATACTTCAAAAAGTAGCAGATAAAATTTTATCTCTGAAAAAAAATCATCCTATTAGAATAGGGATTGATGGTATTGATGGTGCAGGAAAAACTATTTTTGCCAAATCTCTAGTAGATTATTTAAAAAACGAGAAGAATAATGTTATTTATTCATCTATAGACAAATTTCATAATCCTAAAGAAATACGATATCAGAAAGGTCGTGTTTCTCCTCAAGGTTATTATCAAGATCAATTTAATTATAAGATGTTAATAGATAATTTATTGAAGCCACTGGGCCCAAGGGGTGGCTTAGAATATAAAGAAGCATATTTTGATTATATAACAAATACAAATATTGAATGTAAAACTAAAAAGGCTGATAAAAATTCTGTACTAATTTTTGATGGAGTTTTTTTATGTAGAAAAGAAATTAGAAATTATTTTGATTTAGTTATTTTTATTGATGTAGATTTTGACATAGCTCTTTCAAGGGTCTTAGACAGGCAAAAAGACAAAGATAGCTTAGGTGAGGAGGAGAATATTAGAAAATATTATAAACAAAAATATTTTGCTGGGCAGGAATTATATTTTAAAGATGTTAATCCTAAGGAAAAAGCAGATATTATTATAGATAATAATGATTTTAATAATGTTATGTTAACTATTAATACCTAAGTTAATATAGATAGTATCGCCAAATTGGTGATTTTTTGGTATTATATATATAATAAAAAATTAAAATAATATTATGAAAAATGGAGGATTTTATAAAAGCATTTTAAGTGTTTTTATTGTTTGTTTTGGGCTGTTTTTAATGGGTTTTAATGCCCAGGCTGCCTGGGAATCAGAGCAATTAGAAGATGATTTTTCTATTTCTGGGCAAGATAACGTAGTAGTTATTAATTCAGATGGAAATCCAGTGGTGTTGTATGATTATAATGAATCTGGAACTTATCGATTAAAGTATGCAGTAAAGGAAGGAGATAGTTGGACAAAAGAAGTTATACTAAGCACAAGTGAATCAAATATTGGCTGGAGGGCTGATATGGTGCTAGATGCGGATGATGTTCCGCATGTTGTTTTTTTTCAGAAAGCAAATTGGGAAGATGAAGATGAAGGATCTTTTATTGTTTATTTAAAATATGCTACTAAGGTGGACGGTGATTGGGAGGTAGAGACTATTTCCACACATACTGATGCAGAAAATCGACCTTCATATGGAACAGCTGATATTGAATTAGACGCCGACAGTGATCCGCATATTGTTTATACTGGCATGAGTGGATCATATGATCTGAATTATGCTTATTGGGAGGGTGGTGTTTGGAATTTTACTTTGGACTTAGATAATAATTTGGGATGTGAAGATGCTGTGTTTGAATTTGACGCTTTAGACCAACCACATATTGTAACAGCCTGTAGAGATAATTATCATAGTTGTGGTGAGGAATCTTGCCATGACTCAGTTTTATATCATACTTATCTTTCTGGAGGGAATTGGCAATTGTTTGAAACTGTAGATTCAAATGAAGATTTAACCACAAGTGGTTATGATTATTTTAAGCATTTGTCTATGGTAATGGATGAGGAAGAACAATTTTATGTTCTTTATCATGATATGAATAATAATTCTTTGAAGTTTGCGTCAAATCCGGGAAATGTTTGGGCAGCTGAAACAGTGGATGATAATTTTGTCCCAGATGACACAAGTCCATTAAATATATATTTTAAAAATAGTATAGCCCTAGACAGTGATAGTAATCCTCATATTACATATTATAATTTTAAGACAAACAATTTAAAATATGCAGTTAAAGAAGATGGTGAATGGGGATATAGAGAATTATTTGCTGTACCATGGGAAAATGAGGGCGGCTTACCTTCAATAACTGTAGATGATTCTAACCGAGCTCATATTAGCTATATTGGCCTAAGCGAAGGGTCAGATTATGCAGTTCGATATGCTCATAGTATTCCGGGAATCATTTTTGCTACTAAAAGCAAAACAGCTTTAGGAGCAGAAAAAGTAGTAAGCGAGAATAATAGTTATTTAAAAGGCAAATTTGCTTTTACTTTTATGAATTTGCCATCAAAGTTGCAAGAAGACAGATATTATATTAAATTAAAAAAATATAATAAATATCCAATTAAAAATTTTGAGAAAAAAAAGAAAAAAGCAATAAAGCGATACTGGCGAATTACTAGTAATTTAAGGAATTATAATGCTGGCAATGATTCAAATGAATTTAGATTGCGGTTAATGTTTGCTTATCCCCAGCGATTAGTTAAAGTTACTAAAAATAATAATAGTAAATTAAAAGAAAAGCAGTTAAAGCTAAAATATTATAGCCGGGCTGATAAGAAATGGATGGAGGTTACTCAATCCAAGCAAGACACCAAACGGAATTTGTTTTATGTGAACATGACGGATTATAATTTTCCTAAGAAAACGTTATTTACTATAGCTAAATAGTTTTAATATTAATATAATCCTTCGATACAATTTCTCGCTTCGCTCGAAATCACTCAGGATCATTTACTACAAACCTTGAGTGATTTGACCGAAGGTCAAATAGTATCGAAAGGTTTCACAAATTTATGAAGAAGTTAAGTATTGTTTTATGTGTGTGTCTACTGTTTTTAGTTGCCGGGTCAGCCATGGCTCTGGAAACTGAAATAAAAAAGAATTCAGTAGTTTCTAATTTGGGTCTTTATGGCGGGCAGCCAGAGACTATTGCAGTACAATACAGCACTGACAATGTCTGCGTGGCAAATTTTGCGCCTGATGGACTTTTTTGTTCTCAAGACGCTGGTGTGTCATGGGATAGTTCTCTTTCTGATGTGGGGGTAGCAAAGACAGTAGAAGTGGATCAGCTATCAGGTATTTTTTATGCTTTAGTGGGTGATGCTTTATTAAAAAGTATAGACTCTGGTGTAAGTTTCACAGATATTACAGCCAATGTAGGCTCTGCAAATTTTGGAAATTCTATTTCAGCGGGAAGTGGGCGGATTTTAGTGGCCATGAATGATGGATCAGTTGTAGTTAGCACGGATAATGGCGCTACTTTCTTGAGCGCTACAATTGCTAGTAACAGTACTATTAATTCTTTAGCAGCTGGTCCTGATATTAATGTTTTTTATGCTGTTTTAGAAGATTTTAATGAAGACGACTTTTTATATAAAAGTATTGATGGTGGTATTACCTGGACAGATATGCAGGTTCACAGTAATGGTTATGCTGCTGGTGGAGATTTCTATAGAGTAGGAGTAGACCCACTTGATGGTAATCATATAGTTCTTACATCTTCTATTGCTGGTAATCCTAATAATCAGACATTAGATGGTGGTATTAGTTGGCAGGCCTTAACATCAGGGGGGCAAGAAATAGTTAGCAATTATGTAGCTTTTGATGGAGCAGGTCGAATGTTTACTGGACAATTTTATACAGCTAATGCTAGTGCTGCTCCTATTGTATGGACTACTATGGATACTATGACTCCTTTATCTTCACTTTATTATGATACTTTAGCAGTGGATCGGGGAAATCCTGGTACTCTTTATACTAATAGTGGTTTGGGTGTGGCTAAAAGTATTGATCGAGGCGTAAATTGGACTGATCAAGTTGATGGTATTACTTCAGTAAAAACTTATGCCATAACCCAGGCAAATAATAAAGATGTGGTTTGGATAGGGGCAAATGGTGGTTTAGGTAAAACTAATAATTTTACTGACGATGATCCAGATTGGACATATCCAATACTACCTGATCAAAGTATTGCTAACTGGAGAGGAATTTGGGTTAATCCGAGCAATTCAGATATGGTAGTGGCAGCTGGTGGTACTTCAATTTTTAAAACAATCAATGGCAATGACGCTACACCAATTTGGGCTCAGGCCACAACCCCTGTTTTTAGTGGCGGTGGAGTTATGCAGATAATTGCTGATTCTAATAAAGATTTATATGCGGTTATATATAATGATGATTTAACTGGCACTGATTCTGGGGCAGTATGGACAAGCACGGATAAAGGCAGTACTTGGACTAATTTAAGTATACCAAATGATCTGCCGGCAAATTGCATTACTATGACATCAGATGGAATTTTATTTGTAGGTATTAGTGGTGATGTGAATAATAAGGGTGTTTATAAAATGAATAAAAGCGGGGTGTGGTCTAGGCCATCTACTGATTTAAATGATTTTCAGATTACTAGTATTTTAGCAGACCCAGCAAATGCAGATATTTTATATGCCACAGCAACTAAAGATCCAAATGGTGGTGGTTTTTATAAATCTGAAGATAAAGGAGTAAATTGGACAAAGATTACAGATGGAATAGAAAATGTTAGTAATTTAAGCACACTTACAATTCAAACGTCTACAAATCCTGATACTATGTATTTAGCTGGCCAGGGTAATAATTTAAAGGGGGTTATTTATAAGTCTAAAAATGCTGGTGCGTCTTGGGATTTATTATATACTGGTTTAATACAGGAGAGTTTTTATGCCTTGTTATATGATGGTTTAGTAGTTGGAAATGATCGAGGACTTTTTGAGATAAAATCTCGAGCAACTTTGAAAGTTAAAGCCAAAAAAAATAGAGTAAAGAAAAACAATAAGGCCAAACTAACTTTTACTCTAAAAGATAAAGCTACTAAAAAGAAATTAAAAAATAAAAAAGTCAGGATTTTAAAGAAA
>JBDRII010000088.1:0-12579 GCA_043816085.1 Patescibacteria group bacterium
CTCACCGTCTCAAAATCCTCCGACCGGAGGCCCCTCGACGTCAGATCATATCACCAGCCACAGGCGACATCGACGGGGAATTCAAGAATTACGACTTAATATAAAAAAATAAGCCCGAAATTTATTCCGGGTTTATTTTTATTTCCGCTTAATACCAATTGAGCTGATATTAAATGGAAGGGGTGGGGCGGATCTGATCATGTCAGTCGCCCCCAGGTCGGTGAGAGAGTACGCCGCTCCTTGTTGTCGCACGTTTTGTGCGTCGTACTCTTATCTTTGTGGTAGGATATTTCATGCCTAGGACTGGTAGTGATCTCTCAAGATCTTGGCGACCTCGGGCCTCACGATCTCTTCGGGGACAGGATCCTGACCAGCGAGCATGACTCTGATTTGATTTTCCGACAGGAACCACCATTCCCTGGGCGTGTGGTCAGGGGCGTCCCTCATCATCATGACCCGATTATGCTTTTTAGACCAGATGACTTGGTCAGCCTTGAAGATCTTGATCTGCAGAACACCATCGGGTACCTCGTCCTCAAAAATAGTATGGGCATCGAAGGCGGCGTAGTAGTCGCCCACACCAGCATGGTCGCGGCCAACGATCATGTGAGTGCACCCGCAGTTCTGGCGGAAGATGGCCTGGAGCACGGTTTCCCGGGGACCAGCGTAGAACGGGTCGTAGCCCCAGCCAGCCAGTATCGCCGTCTTGGACTGGAAGTATTCACTGACCATCGCGCGTAGAGCACGATCACGGACGTCTGCGGGGACATCTCCTGTTCGAGGCTTGTTCAATAACACGTGAATGAGAAGGCCATTGGCTCGTGTTTCATCCATGGCCATGTGGCAGAGCTCTTCATGAGCCCGCAACATTGGCCGGGAAGTCTGGTAGCAGACGACTGTGTTCCATCCACGATCTTGGATGTCTTCGCGGATCTGCCAGGCAGTGCGGAACATGTCTGGATTCTCAGCTGCGAAGTAGGAGAAGTTCAGGACCTGAATGGGTCCAGACACGATGTAGGAGCCGGCATGAGTGAACGCCCAGACTCCAGGATGGTCTGTGTCATCAGTGCGATAGACCTCCCGCACTATGCCAGGCATCTTTTTCGCATCCATTTCTTCGATTGCTTCGACGTCCTGAATCGCGATGATTGGATTGCCAGGCACATTAGGATCACGGAGTGCGATCCTATTGACTCCTCTGATGCTTCTGGGATCTTCTATCTGGTTGAGGATGGGAATGGGCCAGAACAGGCCTGAGGAGGTGAGCATGTACCGGGCGACTTCCCAGGCATCAGCCAGGTTCATGAAGCCGGTCAAGGGGTTGTAGAACCCGCCGCCGAGCATGACGATATGGGCGGCTGCCATGGAAGAGACGACGATCGAGGGCAGGCTCTTTGCTTCCGCGAGACGGGCCTGACGTTTTTCGCTGTCTTGCACGAACAGAGGATTGAGACTGGGAGAACCGTACGCTGTGATCATGTTTACGCCCCTTTTTTGTGGCATGTTTTCAAATAACAATCGTCTTGTAACAAGTACAAAACGACTACTCTCAATTCTGGCTGAACTTACCAAAAAATAATCAATATGTCAATATTGACAATAAATTAAATTAATAACATAAATTCAAAAACAACTATCCCCCCCTAAGGGGGAGGGACAATTTTTATGCAATATTTTTATTTATCTATTTATTTACTTCCCAAAAACAATTTTGCCATCTTTTAGATCCACCTTTACTTTAGATTTTTCTGTAATTTTATTTTCTATAATTTGTAGAGCTAATTCATCTAATAGCTCATTTTGGATAACACGTTTTAATGGACGTGCTCCATAAACAGGGTCATATCCTTTTTTAGCTAAATAGTCTTTGGCTTGTTCTGTAATATTTAGAGTAATTTTTTTGTCTTCTAAACGTTTTTGAACTTCAATAAGTTGTAATTCAATAATTTCTCTAATTTGTTCTTCAGTTAGAGAATGAAAAATAATTGTTTCGTCTATTCGATTTAGAAACTCTGGTTTAAATGATTGGTTTACTAAATCTAGAACTTTTTTTCGAACATTGTCAGTGATCTTGCCACCAGCTTCAGATATAGTAGAAGAGCCAATATTAGAAGTCATGATGATAATAGTATTTTTAAAATTAACAGTTCGGCCTTTGGCATCTGTTAATCTGCCGTCATCTAACATTTGGAGTAAAATATTAAATACATCAGGATGAGCTTTTTCTATTTCATCAAATAAAATTACACTATATGGTCGTCTTCGAACTGCTTCTGTAAGCTGGCCACCCTCATCATATCCTACATATCCAGGAGGGGATCCAATAAGCCGGGCTACGGCATGTTTTTCCATATATTCACTCATATCAATTCGAACCATGGCATCTTCGTCATTAAACATAAAATCAGCCAAAGTTCTAGCAAGCTCGGTCTTACCTACTCCGGTTGGCCCGAGAAATATAAAACTGCCTATTGGTTTATTTTCTTCGGAAATACCAGCCCGAGATCTTCGAACTGCATTTGAAACAGACTTAATGGCTAAATCTTGACCAATTACTCGGGCAGATAACACTTCTTCCATTAATGCTAATTTTTGAGATTCACTTTCCAGCATTTTAGCAACGGGAATACCAGTCCAAGAAGAAATAACATTTGCAATATCTTCTTCGCCTATTTCTTCTTTTAATAATCCCCCATCTTTTTGCATTTCTTTTAATTTCTTTTCTTGTTCCCCTATCTTTTTTTCTTGTTCGGGAATCTTGCTATATTGAATTTCAGAAACTTTGTCTAATTTTCCTTCGCGCTCTAGAACTTCAGCTTCACTTTTTAATTTATCAATAATAGTTTTAGCATCTTGAATTTTAGAAATTACTTGTTTTTCATTTTTCCAAGTAAGTTCCAGCTTTTTTGACTGGTCTCTTAAGTCTGATAATTCTTTATCCAAATTCTTAATTTTTTCTTTATTAGTCTTTTCTTTTTTAAGGGCTGCTTTTTCTATTTCAATTTGTCTAATTCTGCGTTGCAATTTATCTAATTCTTCGGGCATAGAATCTATTTCCATGCGCAGAGCCGAAGTAGCTTCATCAATTAGATCTATTGCCTTGTCTGGTAAGAATCTATCTGAAATATATCTGTGAGATAAATTGGCAGCGGCAATAATAGCATCATCAGTGATTCTAACCCCGTGATGCACTTCATATTTTTCTTTAATACCACGAAGAATCGCTATGGTATTTTCTACTGAAGGCTCGCCAACAAATACTGGTTGAAAACGTCGCTCTAGAGCTGCGTCTTTTTCTATGTATTTTTGATATTCTTTTAAAGTAGTAGCGCCAATAGAATGCATGGTTCCTCTGGCTAGCCCGGGTTTTAACATATTAGAAGCATCTACTGCCCCTTCTCCTGCACCTGCTCCTACTATGGTATGCAATTCATCTAAAAATAATATAACCTGGCCTTCTTTTTCTTCTACTTCGGCTATTACGGCCTTAAAGCGTTCTTCAAATTCTCCTCTGAATTTTGAACCAGCTAAAAGCGAACCCATGTCTAAGGCTAAGACTTCTTTATTTTTTAAGGTTTCTGGTACATCTCCAGCTACTATGCGCTGAGCCAAACCCTCTACTATGGCAGTTTTTCCAGTTCCGGGCTCTCCTATTAAAACAGGATTATTTTTCGTACGCCGAGACAACACTTGCATTACTCTTCGAATTTCGTCGTCTCTTCCTATAATTGGATCTAATTTTTCTGATTTAGCTAAATCTGTAAGGTTCTTAGCATATTTTTCTAAAGCTTTGTCTTTTTTATCCCCTTTAAGAGTTTTTAAAATAGTTAAAACTTGATCTTTAGTCAGCTTTAGGAGAGTTTTGTCTGTATCTAAAATACCCAGTAATAAATGCTCTACTGAAATAAATTCATCTCCCAGTTTTTTTGCATTTTTTCCAGCTAAAACAATAACTTTGTTTAGGGCTGACGAGACTACTGGTTGATCTGCTTCCACTTTGGGGAAACTTTCAACCTTATCCTCCATTTGTTCTTCAATTTCAGAAATATTGATATTTAATCGCTCAAATATTGATTTAACGAAGGACTCATCCTGTCGCATTAAGGCCAAAACTAAATGCGGCAATTCTATTTGTTGTTGCTCATATTCAATAGTTAAATTAGCAGCGTCTTGCAAGGCTTCTTGCGCTTTTGTTGTAAATTTTTCTAAATTCATATTTAATTATATATATTTATTATACCAAAATTTATTATATATTAAAATTAGCACTCTGTCAAGTAGAGTGCTAATTTATATCCCCCAATAGCCCGAGGCTCCCGCCGAAGGCATTGTAGAGTGTTTATAAAATAATTATAACACATTATAATCAAAATATGTTAAAATTAAAGCATGTTAAAATTTGAGAATAATAAAATTGAAAAAGCTTATCACGAAAAGGCTTTGGCGCTCTCCTATCAAAGGTTGAAGATTTCTTGTTTTTTGGGCGGATTATTAATTCCAATTTATGCAATATTGGATTGGTTTTATGTTGATCCCCTATATTATGAGATGTTTTGGATAATACGACTTTGTATTTCTATTATTTTGTTTATTATTGTTGGATTTGCATATTATTTTAAAGATTATTTTACAAGAAATAGTAGAGTTTGGAATGGAATAGCCTACTTTACTACAGCTGCTGGAATTATTGTGATGATTCAACTTTTAGAAGGATATGCTAGTCCATATTATGTAGGGTTTGGACTAGTTTTATTATTTGCCGGACAGCTGGCCCCATTTTCTTTTAAGCAAGGTTTCTTAGTATGCGGAGCTATTTGGCTTTTTTACTATATTTCTATTTTCTTATTTAATGACATTGAAAACATTCCAATATTTGTAAATAATAGTTTTTTTATAACTACCATTACTTTTTTAAGTATATTAAGCTTATATTTATGGGAGCAATTAAGGCGCCGAGAATTCTTGGCTCAATATGAATTAAAAAAGTTATCTGAAGAATTAGATCTAAAAGTTAAAGACAGGACAAAAGAACTAGCCAGTAGCTTAGCCAGAGAAAAAGATATTTCAGCTTTTAAAGACCAATTTTTGAATGTAGCCTCTCACCAGCTTCGAACTCCTACCACGGCTATTAATTGGATTTTGGAACAAGCAAATATTAAAAAATGGCCGAAAAAAGAATATATAAATTTATCAGAAAATATTGAACAGCTGACTAAAAGCTTAGACGATCTTTTAATTATTACAGAGATTGGAATGAATTATAAAGTGAAGAAAAAACAAGAAGTTGACTTGGAAACATTAATTACTAAAATATTAGGTCGATTAAATTCTAGAATTAAAAATAAAAAATTAAACATTAATTTTATTAAACAAAAAAAAGCTGTGTTGATATCAGCAGATTCTTGGGCTCTGGATATTGCTGTTCGAGAAATTATTGAAAATGCTATATTTTATTCCAGAGAAAGGGGTGAAATAAATATTAATATAACAGAAAAAAATAATAATATTATATTATCAGTAAGAGATGAGGGCATAGGTATTCCCAAAGAAGATCAAAGTATTATTTTTAATAAATTCCATCGAAGTAAAACTGCTATCAAGCACCATCCTATTGGAACTGGGTTTGGTTTATTTATTAGCCAAATAATTATAAACGCACATAAAGGAAAAATCTGGGTAAAGTCAGTAGAAAATAAGGGCTCAACTTTTTACATACAACTTTCAAAAAAATATTAAAAATTAAACACACAAAATGGCTAAAAAATATTTAAACAACCCAAGTTCTAAAACTACTAAAGAAATAAAAGAAAACGAAAGTATGGTTACTGCTAGTAGAGGTAAAAGAGATTCAGGCAAAAAAGATGACACAAAAGAACCTAATCTTTATAAAGGAATACTTATTTTAAAGAATTTTTCTAAGAATAAAACAGAACTTGATAATTTGATTAAAAATCAAGATGAAAAAAAAGATTTAATGAATGTAGAAAAAAAAGAAAATGAATTAATTTATTATTTTTCTGATAATAAGGTAGCTATGTCAATTGGGAAAAAAATAAATAATGCTTATAAAGAAAGCGAACTAGATATAAAATTTTCAAAATATGAAGATACTGCTAGAATATATTTAGACTTTTCTGATAAATAGCAATTTTTAGAAAATCTGCTATAATATGCATATTCAATAAATAACCAAAAAATGGCAAACCAAAACAAAAAAGACCGAATAACACTACTTATTAAATTTCCTTTAGTCTCTACTTCTGAAGACTATTTGAATAAATTTCAATCTTTATTTCACAATTTTTATTATCTATTGCTAAGGGAAGGCAATCCAGACAATCTAATGAGTTGTGAAATCATTACTATTCAGGGAAAGATTAATTTTTATATTACAGCAACTGAAAAACTCTCTGAAGCTGCTATGAACTCTATATTTTCATTATTTCCAGATATTGAAGTTATTGAAATAGAAAAATTTTTAAATATCAATCTTATTCCCAATCATGCTTTTGGATATCAAGTTAAATTAGAGCAACAAGAAAAATTTTCTATCCGTACCTATAAAATGGCTGCGCCCTTTGATCCCCTTTCTTCTTTTCTAAATTTACTAGCCAGCGTTCCTAGTGGTGACGCAGTTTTGTATCAAATAGTTTTCCAGCCAATAAACGAAGAAATTGAAGGAGAAAAAACTGGATTATTTTATACTGAAAAAAAACAAGTAGGTGAGATGATTGAAATCCCTAAAATGTATGCTTCAATCCGGGTTGCTTATTTTTTTCCAGATAACAAAGAAAGGACAGCTAAACAAAAATTCAATGAAATCCAAAAATCCTTTGGTGAATTTTCTACAGAAAAAAATCAGTTAATTTTTGAGCCAACAGAAGACATTCAAAATTTTTTAAAAGATTACTTTGATCGAAAATTTATTAAAAATAATGTTTTAACTGAAGAAGAAATCAGTTCTTTATTCCATGTTCCTGATCCATCTCAAAAAATGCAAGCTATTGATTGGATACTCTCTAAAAGAGCCCAACCGCCATTCAACTTACCTACCCCTCAAAACTGCAAACCAAATGAAGCCACGTTTTTTGCTAAAACAAATTTTAGGGGTTCTAATAAATTGTTTGGCATAAAATACGATGATAGAAGAAGGCACTTATATATTATTGGTAAATCTGGTACTGGTAAATCAAAACTTTTAGAAAGCCTAATATTAGATGATATTCGGATGAATAAAGGCGTGGTAGTTTTAGATCCTCATGGTGATCTTATACAAAATATTATTAAATTTATTCCGGAAAACAGAATAAAAGATACAATTCACTTTAATGTACCAGACCTTGATTACCCTGTTCCGTTTAATCCTTTGGGTGGTGTAGAAATTGATATGAAACAACAAATGACCCAAGGGTTTATTGAGGTGTTTAAAAAGTTTTTTGGAGCAGATTGGTCACCAAAAATTGAGCATGTATTTAGATATACGGTTTTGGCTTTATTAGACTATAAAAATTCTACTGTTGTGGGCATGATGAAAATGTTAACAAATAGAAAATATAGGCAGCTGGTTATTCCAGAAATTCAAGACAGCGTAGTTAAACATTTTTGGGCAAATGAATTTTCGTCTTGGTCAGAGAAATTTGATAATGAAGCAATTCTTCCTCTGGTAAACAGATTGGGACAATTTTTATCTAATCATATAATTAGAAATATAGTTGCCCAACCAAAAAATAAGATTGATTTTGACAGAGTAATTAAAGACAGAAAAGTATTATTGATTGAAATGAGTAAAGGTAAGCTAGGCGAAGAAAATTCTGCTCTTTTGGGCGCTATGCTTATAACAAAAATCTATCAAACAGCCATGATGCAGGCGAAGCTTCCAGAAGAACAACGTAAAAATTGTTATTTATACATTGATGAGTTCCAAAACTTTGCCACCGAGACTTTTGAAAATATTTTATCAGAGTCCAGAAAATATAAATTGAACTTAACTCTTTCTCATCAGTATTTAGGCCAGGTTCCAGAAGATATTAAATCTACTGTATTTGGTAATGTTGGTTCTATGATTTCGTTTAGAGTTGGTGCAGATGATGGAACATTTTTATCCAATGAATTTCACCCAATATTTAATGTAGATGATTTTATTAATTTGGGTGTAAGAGAAATTCTAGTAAAAGAGTCTGTTGATGGTCATGTTACACCTCCATTTTCAGCTTATACTAAGGATGTGCCAGAAAAACCAAGAGTAAATAGTGCTCAAAAGGTTATTGATTTTTCTAGAAAAAATTATGGCACTCCAAAAGAAGAAGTAAATGAACTTATTAAAAACTTATATAAATCCGAAGAAGACACTAATCCTATAGACAAAGAACAAGAGGATTTTGAACAGCCTATTGTTTAACCTTTTTTTACTATTTTTTCTTTCTAAATTTTTTCTTTTTGGACCATGGGCCTTTTAATTTTTTGTATTTACCACGAACTTTTACCTTATATTTTCCTTTTTTAAAATTACTCTTTTTAATTTTAAATGTAACTTTTTTCTTGGTTAAACCGTTTTTCTTTTTTTTAGTTTTAAATTTTTTATATTTTCCTGTTTTCTTCTTATATTTATAAATTTTCAAAATTGCTTTATTAATTCGAGGCATTTTTCGACATTTAAACACAATATTTTTCTTCTTTTTCTTAATGGTCAAAACTTTTCCTTTTTTAGGAAGAGTTCTTTTAAAAATTGCATCAGTGTATTCTGATTCAGCCTCATTATTTAGAGCATTTATTCTTAGATAATATTTTTTACTAGTCTTTAATTTTGTTAGTGTTGTGGCAGTACTGTTTAAATTATATGCATTACTGCTATCAGAAAAATCTTGATTAACTGAATATTGTAAATGATAGGTACAATCATCACAAATACTATCCCACTCAACAGTTAGCTTTTTTGATTTTTGGTCAGTTACAGATAAATTTGCTTCTAAAGCATTTTCAAATTCATATGCACCTATATCATATCCATCTCCCAGTGGCCGAAAATTTCCCTCATAATCACTTAAGATATCATCTTGGGCCTGGGCAGCATCTATGGCTGGAGAAGTTGCCTGGATATCAAAATACCCTCCAGAAGCTGAGATTAATAATGGATCTACTTCCATGGAATTGGCATCATATCCAGCTGCCTGCCAATTAGAAAAGGAAATGTAGTCAGTAGTGGATATTTTTCCTATTTTTGTACAGTCATTAAAAATATTATAATTTGAAACTAAACTAGAGGTGGCTGGATTAAATATATTTAAAGCAATATCAGATGTATCAAAAATATTATTTTCTGCTACTGCTTCTGTGCTGTATAGATATATATCTGACCCCTCGTCTGATCCTTCACTCCCTCTTTTATTATTATAAAAAGTATTATTAATAAAATTTATCTTGGATGAAGACACAGCATAAATATTTGCAGTAGTATGGACATTACTTACTGTATTACTATGAAAAATACTATTAGTAACCATTACATTGTCTGCTCCATGAATATATACAGCATTATTATTGTTATTATTCAAATTTAGATTTTGTAAATTAATATATGAACTGCTGTCAATTTGAATGCCAATTGCATCTGAATTTTTGAAAGTTAAATTTTTTATGGTTATATAATCTGCTCCATTGGTATTTAAAATAAAATTTGGTTCTCCAGTAGCATCAAAAATGCCATCTTCTCCTGGCCAGGCTGTAATAACAGTATATTTATTTGCGGTACCAGAATGAGTTGAGTCAAAAATATAACCTGATTCCTCACCTTCCATTGTGCCCTTGATATAGACTGTATCCCCGCCCAGAAAATAATCATTGTCGTAAACATAGGCAAAAGAAGCGCAGGGATTACTTTTTGTGTTGCAGGTTGGGGTATTTATTCCGTTGTCTGCGTCTATCCACCATTCAGCAGCTAACGATGGAAAAGCAATAAATAACCCTGTTAATAAAATTGAGGTTAATAATAATTGTTTCATATTTTTAGATCAATAATAAAATATTGTTAAGATTTTGTTTTAAATCTTTTTCGTTTACTCCATTTTCCTGGATATGTAATACCGTTAATTTTTCTTTTGGCTTTTACTTGAGCGTAATATCTTGTTCCGGGTTTTAATTTTTTAACCCACTTGCTTGTACTTCTTACTTTTTTATATCTTCTTTTTACTATTTGTTTTTTCTTACCAGTTTTTTTATTTGTTTTTAGTTTATATACTTTTACTGCATAAGTTGTGGCATTTTCTACTGCATTCCATTTTACTTTTACTTTTTTTTGTTTTCTTTTTTTCTTTGGGACTTTTACTTCCTTTACTTTGGCAGGAGTATATTCTGCGTCTGCAACATCTTCATCAATAGTATCATCTTCATTATCTTCCTCCTCCTCTTCCTCTTGTTCCTCCTCTTCATCTTCATCCTCTTCCTCTTCTGGGGCATCTTCTTCTAGGGCCCAAGTAATTAAATTATTAAAAAGAAACCGAGTATTTGCATTAGACTCAGGATGAGGTGCTACGCCAACGACCTTTCCGTCTCCATAGCTGGTAGTATATATTGCAGCTAAATCTTTGGTATCCCATGACGCCCCGGGTATATTTCCTGAAAAAGTAGCCAGTACATTAATATCATCTTCATATCCATCTATAATATCAAAAGCTGGACCACCAGTATAATGTAGTGTATGAGTTTCGTCTGCATATTCTCCATTTATAGAATCATTAGAAAAATCAAAATTTCCAGAATAGCCAGCCGCCCCCCAACCAAGTTCATCATAGGCATTTACTTGAGCCAACCCTATCATATTAAAATAGCCCAGATCCCAATATAGTTTTTGAGCTGTAGGAATAGATCCGCCACAACTACCTAACAAGCTCCCACCATTATTTATATAAGATTTTATAGCATTTTGGAGAGTACCGTTTTGATCATAAACAACGTGTAAAATCGGATTAGTGCCGCCTGGATAAACTAATAATTCAACACTAGCTGGTACACCTGCTTCAATTTGTTCACTAGTTTTTATAGTAACATTGTAATCATCCTTCAATAGATTGTAGATTGTAGCTTCACCACCAGTAGATATCATCCAAATATCTTCGCCAGCAGCTTTTGTTAAATTTGGAATCAATACAAAAAATAGTAAAATAACTAAAATAGTAGATAATTTTTTCATCCTCCTATGCTTAATGTTTATAGATTTATTATAACATAATTACAAATATCGCTCACCTCGATCTGGTAATACCGTTACAATGTTTTTAAATCTCCCTTTTACTTGAATACCTGCTATCATATTTGCTCCTGAACTAATGCCCACTAATAATCCATTTTGATATGCTAATTGATTAGACATTTTAATTGCGTCACTACTTTTTATCTTAATAATTTCATCAATTAATTTTTTATTATCCTCTAGTATCTTTGGAGCAAATCCTTCACCAATGCCTTGAATTTTATGGGGAAATTCAAATGGCAAGACTCCAATAATCTTTATTTTAGAATTATAATCCTTTAGAGCTTTGGCCACTCCGATAATTGTACCGCTAGTTCCCATGCCAGCGATAAAAGCATCAATTTTTCCATTTGTTTGCCGAATAATTTCTTGGCCCAGCCCGTCTTCATAAGCTTTGTAATTATCTTTATTTTCAAATTGTTTGGGCAGCCAAATATTTTTCTTATTTTCTATATATTGATTATATTTATCAACTGCTCCTTTCATGTCTTCTTTAGCTGAAGTTAAAATAATATTACCTCCAAATTTTCTAATCATTTTTCTTCTTTGAATACTCATAGATTCGGGCATGATGGCGGTAAATTTATATCCTCTAATAGCTGAAATCATAGCTAAGGCTATACCAGTGTTTCCAGATGTAACTTCTATTATTTCCTGCCCCTTAGTTAGCTCCCCCCTTTCTTCTGCGTTTTTTATCATATACCAAGCCATTCGATCTTTGATGCTGCCGGTTGGATTATATGTTTCTAACTTTGCATAAATATTATCAATTTTTACTAATGGCGTATTACCAATTGTGTTTAATATATTATTATTTAAATTCATATTATTATTGAGACAATTCATGAATTGTCTTTACTTATTTTTTAAAAATTAAAAAAACCCCAAAAGGGGTTGCGATATTTCTTTGTTATATAATCATTTATTTACAACAACAAACCCCTTTCTTTATACAGATAGAGTTTGAACAACAAGTTGTTTGGTTTGTTATATTATTCATAAATATAACTTATCATGAATTTATCTTTTGTCAAATATCATTAATAAATCTCCTTATTATAACAATCCTCGCAATAGACTAAGTCTTTTTGATCTGGTGAATAAGCAGTTTCGAATTCGTTATTGCAGTTAGGTTTCATACACTGTCTTTGCCATAAAGAACGCAGTGGTCGGAGCCTCATTCTTTTTTGATGACGACAGTCTGGACAAATTTTGGGCACAGGTAATTGATTTTGTTTGTAAAAATCTAATTCAGGTTGAATAATTTTATAATTTTTCTCACATTCTTCACAAGCTAAAACCTGATTAACTATAGAATCTGGAACTTTATTAAT
>JBDRII010000089.1:0-5357 GCA_043816085.1 Patescibacteria group bacterium
ATTGAAATAGATAATAAATCTTTAACTCATCGTTCTGATTTATTTTCTCATATTGGTTTTGCTAGGGAGTTGGGAGCAGTTTATAATAAAAAAGTAAAATTTCCAAAATTAAAATCTCCAAAAGAGAGAGGTGAGAAGAAATTAGAAATAAAAGTAGAGGATTTTGATGATTGTCACAGATATATGGCAATAGTTTTAGATAATATTAAAATTAAGGAATCTCCTAAGTGGATGCAAAATCGGTTAGCAGCTGTGGGTTTTAGGCCAATTAATAATGTGGTAGATATTACAAATTATTTGATGCTGGAATATGGTCACCCTACTCATGCTTTTGACTATGATAAGATTTCCGGTGGATTATTTAACATTAGAAGAGCCAAGATAGGTGAAGAAATAACAACCCTGGATAATGAAAATAGAAAGTTAGATGGCAATATGCTTATTATTGAAGACCAGGAAAAAATAACTGATTTAGCTGGTGTAATGGGCGGTCAGATTTCTGAAATTGACGAGAAAACCAAGACTATGGTTTTAGAAGCTGCTAATTTTAATAAAACATTAATTAGAAAAACTGCTAATAAATTAGATCTTCGAACTGAGGCTTCACTTCGATTTGAAAAGGGATTGAGTTTGGATTTAACTAGACAAGTATTTTTAAGAGGAGTTGAACTTTTAGAAAAATATGCAGACGCTAAGGTGGTGTCTAAATTATATGATGAGAAAAAAAATCAGGATTTACAGGATTTACTGGATAAAGAGATTGTTTTTGAACTAGATTATATTAAAAGATTAATTGGAAAAGAGATTCCAGTTAAAAAAATTGAAGAAATATTAACTAGTTTAGAATTTAAGGTTAAAAAAAGTAAAAATAATATTAAAGTCCTTATTCCGTTACATCGAACAGATATAAATATTCCCGAAGATGTAATAGAAGAAATTGCCAGAATTTATGGTTATAATAATATTGAATCTGAAGCTATTATTACTAAACTTGCACCACCTGAATTTAATAAAGAAATATTTTGGGGAAGGCGGATAAAAGATATTTTAGTGGATTTAGGATTTACTCATGTTATGAATTATTCTTTTTATGGGGATCGGGAACTTAGAAATTTAGAATTTTCTCCTGAAGATCATGTAGAGCTTGAAAATCCATTATCAGATGATCAAAAGTATTTAAGGGCAACACTTTTAGCTGGACTTTTAAATAATGTGGAACAGAATTTGCATGTAGAAGAGAATCCAAAATTATTTGAGATTGGGCATGTTTATTATCCAGATTTAGAAATAACAATGGTAGGTGGCGTGATAGTAGGAAACAGTGAAGATGTTTTTTATGAGGCTAAAGGTTTTACAGAAACAATGTTAGAAAAATTGAATATTAAATATCAGTTTGAGTCAATTTCTAAAAGAGAAGAGCAATATGCAAAATTTTGGAAATTATTTTTAAAAAGGGCTGATACAAAAATAGTAGCAGGTAATAAAACCATTGGAACACTTTCTTTGTTAAATCCTGAAATTTTGTTGAATTTTAATATTTCAGCTTTGGGTAGTGGTGCGGAAAAAAATGAAAAATTTGTAGTTTATTTTAATTTTTGGAAAGAAGAATTAATGAAAATGGCAAATACAGATATTAAGTATAAGCCTTTGCCAAAATATCCTGTAGTTAGCATTGACTTGGCTGTTGTGTTGGATCTAGATATTGAATGGATAAAAGTTCAACAAGAAATTAGAAAAGCAAATAAATTAATAAAAGAAATAGAATTATTTGATGTTTATACTGGAAAGTCAGTTCCAGAAGATAAAAAGAGCTTTGCTATGCATTTAAAGTTTCAGTCAGATGAAAAAACCCTGGAAATGGAAGAAGTGGAAAAATTTAGAGAAGATATAATGAATAAACTTAATAAAAAATTTAACGCAATAATTAGAAAATAATATGCCAAAGAAGAAAACAACAACAAAAAAGAAGGAGACTAAGAAGAAAAAATCTGAATATGGGGCAAGTCAGATTCAAGTATTAGAGGGATTAGAGCCGGTTCGAAAAAGACCAGGTATGTATATTGGTAATACAGCTCATACTGGATTGCATCATTTGTTATGGGAAGTAGTTGATAACTCTATTGATGAAGCCATGGTTGGATATTGCGATGAGATTACTTTAAAATTATTGCCCGATGGTTTTGCTGAAATTACAGATAATGGAAGAGGTATCCCAGTGGAAAAACATCCGGTTACTAAATTATCTACATTAGAAACAGTTATGACAAAATTGCATGCTGGTGGAAAATTTGGATCTACTGTATATAAAGTATCTGGTGGTCTTCATGGGGTTGGTATTTCTGTAGTAAATGCATTATCTGAGTTTACTAATATCCAAGTTAAAAGAGATGGAAAATTGTGGGAACAAGAATATAAAAGAGGAAAGCCAAAAAATAAAGTTAAAGCTATTAAAAATATAAAAGGAACTGGCACAACTGTTCGATTTAAACCCGACGCAGAAATTTTTACAGAATTAGAATTTGACTGGAAATATATTTTAGATCATTTAAGACAGCAAGCCTATTTAACCAAGGGCGTTACCATGAATATGGTTGACGAAAGAGTAAAAGGCGCAGAGAAACATTATTCATATTATTTTGAAGGCGGTATTGCTTCTTATGCCAAGCACTTAAATCATAATAAAGAAGTAAAACAGCAAAATGTTTTTTACACAGAAAAAGAGGTTGACCAAGTCAAGGTAGAAGTGGCTATTCAATATAATACTGATTTTACTGAAACAGTATTTGGATTTGCTAATAATATTTTTACAGTTGAAGGCGGAATGCATATTCAAGGATTTAGAACTGCCTTAACTAGAGTTTTAAATAATTATGCCCGGAAACAAGATTTTCTAAAAGAAAAGGATCAAAATTTAGCTGGTGAAGATGTAAGAGAGGGATTAACTGCAATTGTTTCTGTAAAGCTACCTGAACCTCAATTTGAAGGCCAGACAAAGTCTAAGCTGGGCAATACTGAAGTAAGGCCTATTGTAGAATCAGTATTTTCTCAGGGCTTTACGGCTTTTTTAGAAGAAAATCCAAACGATGCTAAAGAAATTTTAGGAAAATGTATTTTAGCAGCTCAAGCCAGAGATGCAGCCAGAGCAGCTAGGGAAACTGTGCTTAGAAAAGGTGCTTTAGAAGGAATTACTCTTCCAGGGAAACTTTCTGATTGTTCTTCCCGCGATGCTGAAAAATCCGAGATCTATATAGTAGAGGGTGACTCTGCTGGAGGTTCAGCCAAGCAAGGTCGAAATCGCGAATTTCAGGCCATTCTTCCTTTAAGGGGAAAGATATTAAATGTAGAAAAATCTCGATTGGATAGAATGCTGGCAAATAATGAAATTAAATCATTGGTTTTGGCTATGGGCACAAATATCGGAGATTTATTTGATATTGAAAAGATTAGATATCATAAAGTAATAATTATGACAGATGCTGATGTTGATGGAGCTCATATTAGAACGCTTTTATTAACTTTGTTTTATCGAAATTTTCCAGAAATAATTAAAAAAGGATATCTTTATATTGCTCAACCTCCGTTGTTTCAAGTGAAAAAAGGAACTAAAGCAGAATATGCATATTCAGAAGAAGAAAAGGATAAAATTGTTGATAAAATATTAAAAGAAAAAGGTATAAAAGATAAAAAAGCTGAAGAACTAAAAGAAGATACAGAAAATGAAGATGTGCCGGAAAGTGAAAAAGGAGTGGGAGAAAAAGTTGCGGGAATTAATATTCAAAGATATAAGGGTCTTGGTGAAATGAATCCAGATCAGTTATGGAATACTACTATGGATCCAGATAATAGGTTGCTATTAAAAGTTACTATAGACGACGCCCAAAAAGCTGATGAAATTTTTGACATTTTAATGGGTTCTGAAGTCGCTCCCAGGAAACGGTTTATTCAAACTCATGCAAAAGACGTAAAGAATTTAGATATTTAATTTTTAACCCTTCGATACAATTTTTCGCTTCGCGAAAAATCACTCAGGGTTATGTTTTGTTATGCTATTACTAATTTTAAAATCTTTGTGGTTCTTCTTGCCAATTGGGGCGGCGAACATGACCCCAGTTATTTCTAAAGGAATTCTGAAAAAATGGGCTTTTCCAATTCATGAAAAATGGTTTGGAAAGAATAAAACAGTTAGGGGTTTAGTTTTAGGGATTTTAGGTGGAGAAATTGTTTATTTACTTCAATATTTTATCAATTCAGACTATTTAAGTCTGTTTAATTATCATGAATTTCCTATTTGGGTAGGATTTGTTTTAGGCTTTGGAGCATTATTTGGTGATCTAGTTGAAAGTTTTATTAAACGTCGGCTAAAATTTAAACCAGGCGCAACCTTTTTTCCATTTGATCAGACCGATTATACAATAATGGGATTACTTTTAGGATCAATTATTTTTTCTATTAGCTGGCAGATTTGGGTGGGAGTTATATTAATAGGAATAGTATTACATATTTTGACTAATAATATTGCTTATTTATTAAAATTGAAAGACACAAGGTGGTAATTTGACAAGTAGTAAGAACAGGTTCGAATCCCGTCGGGTCCGCTCAACGGGACGTGCTTCAAGCACGCAAAATTCTCATAAAACGTAAAAAAGTAGAGACGCGATTAATCGCGTCTCTACTTTTTTATCTATTTCATCTTTTCTATCCGCGTAAGAAATAAATATCATATCTGACAAGAGGGGCGGGTACACATTGCCTTTATCTTGACTAATAGTTGTTTTTTGATATTATACAAAAGCTCTTTAGTTAATTGAGAGTTCAACCAGAGGAGGTATCACCATGAACTTTCGCAACCCGGTCCTGTCAACTATCTCATGGCTCTTCCAAGCTTTCGGAAAATTTACGATTGCTATGGCAATATTGGGTTTTTTAGGTGGATTATTTGCCATTGTTGGCGTGGTGGCCTGGGCCATTATCGTCGAATCTTTCGGCATGGAACACGCCATCGGCTTGGGAGTTGGCATCCTTGTCTCGACTTGCTCTCTTTTCTCTGTATTGCCTGGGCTGTTGACTATGGCAATTGGAGAGATTTTCGGTGTTATTTTCGACATCGAAAAAAACACCAGAGAGACAGCAAACTTACTCAGAAAAGCAACCGGTCAAGCTGGTGCAGGCGTTGTGTCTGAAGATCTAGAATCCCATAACTCGACATCGATTGATTTCACCCAGTTCTTGGGTTTTGACTGAATAATAAGGAGGAAAACCATACACATGGCACGAGATGGACCTGTCGGTCGTGGAGGTGATGAGCCGAGAATGTACACGCAGGTCCTCCACACAATTATTACTGTTTTTAATATAAT
>JBDRII010000090.1:0-15012 GCA_043816085.1 Patescibacteria group bacterium
CAAACGTTAGCTGAAATAATAAAAATTTTATAACTAATTTAAACAATATGGGGGAAAAGTCATTAATGCCAGATAATAAAGGACTCGAAAAAGAACCTCAAAAAAATGATCGAGTCTATGGTTTTTTTAGAGTTGCTACAGAGGATAATGGTACTGTACATAGATTTGATATGGATACTGGAGAAGAAATTTCACTGTTAGATATGGACATAAATGCGCGCAAAGACCATTTTAATAGACTCTTTGAAATTATTAAGAATAGATTGCCGGACGGTATTAGCGTTAGTTCGTGGCTCGGTGAAATTAAGTTACTAGATGAAAAAGGAGATACCATTGGCGAACTAAAATATGCTCAAACCTCAGATAGCATGAAAATCCGTGACATGAAGTCCGGAATTAAAGGTGGTGGCAAATTGCTACTACTTCAAGCCTTAATTAAACAGCCTGAAACCTGCCGTATTTATAGTAGTCTCGTAGACGACAATGGAGACGCCTATAGGCAAGCAAGATCTGAACATAACGATGAATTAAAAGCATTACGTAACACCCCAGCCTATAGGAATCGAGCCTTCTGTGGCTTTAATGGTATAGTTGAAAATGAATCTGGTGGTGAAATTCGGCCTCAATTAGTGTCCGTGCCACTACCAACAAGTTGAATAAAATTTTTATTACATCAGCTAACACAGTATATGCGGCTACGGCTTTTTACAAAAGCCTCCACCCAAATTGCTTCGCAACTTCATATATCCAGAAACGTACGGCGACGTTTTTATATAGCGAAAAAATTTGATTTTTGTTTTATTTGATAAGGGGGGGGGTGTTTTTGTCTAAAATAACAAAAATAACCGCTAAATTTTATCCACACTCAACCCGTTGGCATAACCATGTTTTAATGATAAGCTATAAATATAGCTTGAAATATGAATAATTTTAGCCAAAAAAATCAATCAGCTTTGTTATTACTCGGCCTTTTACTAGGGTTTGAGTAATTTTTGCTTATTAAAAAATACAAAAGTTAATCCGGCCCTAGTAGGCCGGTTTTTTATTTGTCCATTGCCCTCCAAAAGATCTTTATTTGTTTTTAAAAATTAACAATACAATAAGTATGCCTAAAACATTATATGACAAAATTTGGAATGCGCACACGGTGCGCGAAGTGGCTAGTGAGCCGACGATCTTATATATTGATACGCACCTAATTCACGAAGTGACCACACCTCAAGCTTTTAGTGGTTTAGACGCGCGTGGAGTAAAGGTACATCGCTCGAATTTAACTTTCGCGACCATGGATCATTCGGTGCCATCAATTAATCGCGCAATTTTCCCTTGGCCCGATTCGCAAGCGCAAAAACAGGTAACAACGCTTGCAAAAAATTGTAAAAAGCACGGCATTACGCTCTATAACTTAAACAGCACGCACCAAGGGATTGTGCATGTGATTGGCCCAGAGCTCGGCCTTACCCAACCTGGGCGCACTATTGTGTGTGGTGATTCGCACACTTCTACTCATGGCGCGTTTGGAGCGCTGGCTTTTGGAATTGGCACCTCGGAAGTTGAACATGTTCTTGCCACGCAATGTTTGCTCCAAAATAAAACCAAAACTATGGCAATTACAGTTAATGGTATTTTGCCCAAGGGTGTTTATTCTAAAGATATTATTCTGCGTATTATTCACGACATTGGCGTGGGCGGTGGCACGGGTTATACGCTTGAGTATCGGGGCAGCGCCATTCGCGCTTTAAGCATGGAGGCGCGTATGAGTATCTGTAATATGAGCATTGAAGCAGGCGCGCGGGCTGGTTTTATCGCCCCGGACCAAACGACCGTGGATTATTTAGTACCACGAGTAAAGTTCAAAGATGAAAATGAAAAACAACAGCAGATTAAAAAGTGGCTCGCGTGGCAGACGGACAAGAATGCAAAATTTGATCACGAAATAGTATTACAAGCCGGAGACATCACACCCATGGTTACTTGGGGTACTAACCCGGGAATGTCTATTGATGTTACCGGCACAATTCCCCAAGCTGCTGATGAAGAAACAAAGAAAGCGCTTGAGTATATGGGATTTGTCGGCGGTCAAAAAATTATGAATCATCCGATTGACTATGTATTTATTGGCAGTTGTACGAATTCGCGGATTGAAGATTTACGTATTGCAGCCGGAATAATGAATAATAAAAAAATTGCTAAAAATATTAATGCTCTTATTGTCCCTGGCTCACAAGAAGTAAAGCGCATGGCCGAAGCTGAAGGACTATGCGACATTTTTGTGAATGCCGGCTGCGAATGGCGCGAACCAGGATGTAGTATGTGCATCGCTATGAATGGAGATAAGGTGTCACCTGGCAAGTATTGTGCGTCAACTTCAAATCGTAATTTTATAGGCCGTCAGGGTAAAGGGGCTCGAACGCTTTTAATGTCGCCAGCCATGGCCGCCATTGCTGCAATCGAGGGTCGAATCAGCGACGCACGAGGATATATAAATTAATTTTTAGATAAATTTTTTAAATGTATGCAAAAATTTAAAACTTTAATTTCTACAGTTGCACCATTTTTTGGGGATAATGTTGACACCGACCAAATTATTCCAGCACGATTTTTAACTGTTACCGACAAACATGGTTTGGCGGAAAATTTATTCGTTGACCTCCGTTATAATGAAGATAAAACACCCAAAACGGATTTTATTTTAAACAAACGAGAATACAAAAATGCTCGCGTTCTTTTAGCCCATAATAATTTTGGTTGCGGTTCGAGTCGTGAGCACGCACCTTGGGCATTACTTGGTTATGGCTTTAAAGTAATAGTGGCGATTTCTTTTGCTGACATATTTGAGAATAACGCGCTTAAAAATAGCTTGCTCCCCATAACTTTGTCAGCGACGATAGTAGACGCGATGCACGCCGATGTAGAGCGTAATTCTTCCGAAAAAGCAATCATTAATTTGGAAGCACAAACTATTACTTGGATAGATGTGGTATATCATTTTGAAATTAATCCGTTTGCCAAAAAATGTTTGCTAGAAGGGCTTGATGACATTGGGTATACATTAAGCTTCGCTAAAGACATTACTATCTTTGAAGAGAGAAATTATTCCACAATTTTTGTTAAATAATAAATTATTTTATATGAAACATTTTAATTATCACAAATACAAGCCATTCCCGCCTGTTGGTCTTACTGACCGCGTCTGGCCCGATAAAATTATTACCAAAGCTCCACGTTGGTGCAGCGTGGATTTGCGCGATGGCAATCAAGCTTTGCCTGTGCCCATGAACTTGGAGCAAAAATTAAAAATGTTTAAACTGCTGGTCAAAATTGGATTTAAAGAAATTGAAATTGGATTTCCTTCGGCTTCAGAAACCGAGTTTAAGTTTGTACGACACCTGATTGAAAATAATTTAATTCCAGATGATGTTGTAGTGCAGGCACTTACCCAAGCGCGCGAGCATCTTATTAAAAAAACGTGCGAATCGTTAGTTGGCGCCAAGTGCGCCATGATTCATATGTATAACTCTACCTCTGAACTTCAGCGTCGGGTAGTATTTAAGATGAACCGCGCCGAAATTAAAGCAATCGCAATTCGCGGCACCGAATGGGTAAAACAGTATGCCACGGAATATTTGGCTGGCACTGAAGTGTTTTATGAATATACGCCTGAAAGTTTTATGGGCACGGAGCTTGATTATGCGGTTGAGGTGTGCGAGGTGGTGACAGAGACGTGGGGAATCAATTCTCAAAATAAAATAATCATTAACCTACCAAGTACCGTGGAGATAACCACACCAAATGTTTGGGCTGATCAGATTGAATGGTTTTGTCAAAATTTCAAATATCGTCATCAGGCAATCATTAGTCTTCATTGCCACAATGATCGAGGTACGGCGGTGGCGGCGACTGAGTTCGGCGTGATGGCAGACGCGGACCGGGTTGAGGGGACATTATTTGGTAATGGCGAGCGTACTGGTAATGCGGACATTGTAACACTCGCGCTTAACCTCTACACGCAAGGTGTAAATCCGGAGCTTAATTTTTCCGATCTTAACGAAGTTAGAGTGGCGTACAAGCAGTGTACAGGATTAAAAATTTCAGATCGCCTGCCATATTCGGGTGCCTTGGTCTTCACTGCTTTTTCTGGCTCCCACCAGGATGCAATTAACAAGGGTCTAGCCGTTCTTAAAAAAAATGGCAACAGCGAGGATTGTTGGGAAGTGCCATACTTGCCGATGAATCCGGCTGATGTGGGTCGTAATTATGAACCAATTATTCGTATCAACAGCCAATCAGGCAAAAGCGGCGTGGCTTATATTATGGAAAAAGAGTTTGGGTTTTGTATGCCTAAAACTATGCATCCAGAATTCTCCAAAATAATTCAAAAGATTTCCGAAGCTACAGCGCAAGAAGTATCGCCACAAAAATTAAAAGAGGCGTTTGAACGTGAATATTTGCTCACTCGTGCTCCATTTTCTCTCATCAGTTACAAGATAACAAGCGCCAATAACCAGAATGCTACTGTGCTTGAAGTTACGCTGGCGTTAGATATCGGCGGGACAGTTACTCTGCGCGGTTCAGGAAGTGGCCCAATTGACGCATTTATGAACGCACTGCGTAAATGCGGGTCACCATTTACACTTCTCGCATATGAAGAGCACGCGCTTGAAGTGGGCGCTGATGCGCGTGCGGTTGCCTATATTCAACTAGTCGCACCAAATAATGAGAGACGATTTGGGGTCGGAGTTGATGCAAACATAATTACCGCGTCGCTTCAGGCTATTTTGTCGGCCATCAATCGGTTCACTCTAAATCAAAACGGCGCGTGGGTAAAGAAATTACTCGAAAGTAAAATAATAATTACTAAATAAAATTAATTCTATGAAAATTAAAACTACGATAGCAGTTCTCGCAGGAGACGGAATTGGATCAGAAATAATGGGCGCTACACTAACCGTGCTTAATCGCGTCAACGAACATTTTGGTCATACCATTACACCACGCGTCGGCCTAGTTGGCGGGGATGCTTATGACCGTTACGGCGTTCATTTACCCGATGAGACTATTGCTATTTGCCAAAGTTCGGCGGCAATTTTATTTGGCGCGGTCGGTGGGCCAGTGAATGAACCAAATGATCCGCGTTATAAAAATGTCGAGAAGAATGTCATCTTGGCTCTGCGTAAAAGATTTGATTTGTTTGCTAACCTGCGTCCGCTTAAAATAGTACCAGTGGCTATTTCATCAAGTCCAATCAAGGCCGAGATTATCACTGGCATGGACATTCTTATTGTTCGTGAATTAGTTTCGGGAATTTATTTTGGCCCACAACGGCAATATGAGGAGAACGGCGAACGCGTTGCCGAAGACGTTAATCGTTATCGCGCGAGCGAAATCAAACGTGTGTTGCGAGTTGGTTTTAAAGCCGCATCTAGTCGACGAAAAAAAGTAACGATAGTGGACAAAGCCAATGTGCTCGAAACATCTCGACTGTGGCGATCAGTAACCGAGGAAGTAAGAAAAGAATTTAGCGACATTATTGTTGATTATATGTATGTAGATAATGCGACCATGCAACTCGTTCGTGATCCTGCGAATTTTGATGTGATTATAACTGAAAATATGTTTGGCGATATTTTGAGTGACCTCGGTGGCGCAGTGGTAGGATCTATTGGGTTACTTCCATCGGCGAGTTTAAATGAAAAACGCTTTGGCCTCTACGAACCAATCCATGGTTCGGCACCAGATATTGCCGGGGAAAAAATTGTCAATCCAACAGCACAAATTTTTTCACTCGCCATGATGTTCCGATATACTTTTAGACTGGAACATGAAGCCAGCGCAATAGAACAAGCTGTGGCTGCCGTATGGGCATCAGGATTAAAAACTAAAGATTTAGTCAAACCCGGCGAACCATGGGTAAGGACGAACGAGTTTGGTGAGGCAGTAGCTAATGCAATTAAATAATACAAAAATATGCAAACAACTGAAATCATTTGGTTTAATGGAAATTTTATCCCCTGGGAAAAAGCTCAAACGCATGTCTTAACACACGCCCTTCACTATGGTACGGGGGTTTTTGAGGGTATTCGCGTGTATGATACTGCGCGTGGGCCAGCAATTTTTCATCTCGACAAACATGTAGAGCGATTTTGTTATTCGGCCAAGACTCTTGCTATGAAATTACCGTATAGCATGGAGCAGATTAAACAAGCGATTATAGATACGGTCCGTAAAAATAAAGTTCGCGCGTGCTATATTCGGCCGATTGCGTATTACGAATATCAGGAGTTAAAAGTATTACCAATTAAATGCCCAATTGGGGTCGCTATCGCGGTATGGCCCTGGGGGGCGTATCTTTCTGAGGGTTCTGTGCGAATTAAAATAATTGAAGACATTCCACTCTCAAAACGCGGAAAATTAACGAGCGCAAAAATTACCGGGCATTATAATAATCTTATGTATGCGGCGCATCAGGCCGTAAGTAGCGGATATCATGAAGCGCTCTTGCTTGATACCGCTGGGAATATTGCCGAAGGACCGGGTGAAAATTTTTTTATGGTCAAAGACGGCGTCATAATTACTCCGGAACTTGGTTATATTCTTCCTGGCATTACTCGCGCTACCATAATTAAAATTGCGCAAAATTTAAGTTTTTCAGTAATTGAACGCAAAATTAATCGCAAAGAAGTTTTTGCTGCTGATGAGTGCTTTTTCACCGGTACTGCCGCGGAGGTAACCCCAATCGGGTCAATTGATGACAGACAAATTAAAGAGTCATTCGGCCCAGTAACAAAAAAAATTAAAGATATTTTTAACTTAATTATACGTGGCGAAAATGCGCAGTATGATACATGGCTAACATATGTATAGTGCCTACTATAATAATTTATCCAAGGCGTTTTAATTTGAGGGATAATTTCTGCGTACATATTTTTATATATTCATTTTATATTACTTGATGATTATAGTAAATGATGGTATTTTTAAGTAAATTATTAATTATTAATATAATAAGATGAAGATTAAAAAGTTTTTTATACCTATAGGGATTGTATTAATTATTATAATTGGTGGATATTTTGCATATGATGAAGTTTTAGATAAAGATAAGGACAAGTCGGTTGTTTTTTTTGATGATGATGAAGAAGATAATAAGGAGTGTGGCGAAATTAGTAAAGACACAACTTGGTTTGGCGAAGTTCAAGTTGAGTGCAATGCCTTTGTAGAACCCGGAGTAACACTAACTATAGAACCAGGTACGGTTGTTAAATTTAAGCATGACCGGAATTATGAGACATTTTACCGCGCTGGTTTGTCGACAGATGGCGGTACAATTATTGCCAAAGGCACGCCAAATGAACAAATTTGGTTTACATCAGACGCTGAAGAACCGATTAATGGTGATTGGAACGGCATTGCTTTAGAAAATACTGACGATTCAGTATTTGACTATACGATTGTGGAGTACGGCGAAATGGGCATTGAGCAGTTTGATTCAAAAGTACCAGTAACAAATTCTATTATCCGTTGGTCTAATGCTGAGGGTTTATATGCTGAACGGTCTGAACCCTACTTTGCGTTTAATACATTATATGGTAATGGATATCATGATATTGCCTTGGAGCAATATAATACTAATGTTCAAATTCTTAATAATTATTTTCATGATTCTAATTATGCAATTCATCATGAAGAAACCGTCTCTCATATTGAGGGTAATTATTTTGAAAATTATACTAATAAAGAATGGGTAATTACTGCTGGCATGGAGTCACAGGTGACCCTGATTAACAATAAGTTTGAAAATGTTCCTGTGGAAGAGCCTGTCTGGATTGACGGAGAAGAATCTGGCACAACCTATGTGATGGAAGGTAATGATTTTGGGGATGGGTCAGTTCAGCCGCCAATATTTGATTATCAGGATATAAAGAAAACAGAACTTGGATATATTCCAGGGGATCCAGAGGATATGTTTCCATATATATATGCAGCTGAGGATGAAACCCGCCGGGTTGTTCAAACTTTAGGTGAGGGGCAGGGCTTTGGCTGGAGTCTTACATATGCTGATGGCTATATTTGGCGTTTTGATGGTAATTTTTTACGTGTTAACCCGGTTACAGGGGAAACTGAGCATTTTTTTAATGAACAAAGTGAAATAATGAACCCACGCGGACTAACTTGGGACGGCGAGTATTTTTGGGTAAATGATTTTTCGCTACAGCGAATTTCCAAGTTTACAATCGATGGTGATAGAATAAAAATTTTAGAACAATTTGATATACCAGATAAAGAAATCGGGGGTAGTAATGGACTTGCTTCAGATGGAGAATATCTGTACTATCGAAGCCGTACTGGCCAAGTAGTACAGCTTGATAAGCTTGGAAATGAAATTAAAAGAATGGAAATTGGCGCTGGATCGCTTGTTTGGACAGGCAAATATTTTTGGACAACTGGGGGGTGCAGTAAAGGATTGTGTAAATATACTAAGGACGGAAAGCTAGTCGGTGAAATTTACAATGCCGCAAAAGATCCATGGGCAATAGCGTGGGATGGAGAGTATATCTGGACGGTGCAACGAACATGCGAAATGTGGAATGATAATAAAATTTATCAGATAGAAATAAAAGATGATACAGTTGGAGAACAATAATTATAACTTAGCAGTAATTGGTGGCGGGCCAAGTGGAATGATGGCGGCCGGGCGAGCGGCGGAGAAAGGCGCGCGGGTGGTTTTGGTTGAAAAAAACAATCAACTAGGTATAAAGCTATTAATGACTGGTGGGAAGAGGTGTAATATTACTAATGCTGAAGAAGATTTGCAGAAGTTGATAAAAGTTTATGGTAAAAACGGCAGATTTTTATATTCAGCTTTAAATAAGTTTTCCAACAAAGATGTGATAGATTTTTTTGGAAAATATGGACTAAAGACAAAAATGGAAAAAGATAACAGAGTTTTTACTGTGTCAGATAATTCAAAAGAGGTTGTTGATTGTTTAGAAAAGTATTTAAAAAAAAATAATGTAGAGATTAAATATAATAGTACTGTAGAGAAATTTATTCTTAAAAATAAAAAAATTGTTAAAGCGATTTTAAAAACAGGTGATGAGATTGTAGCTGACAATTTTGTATTAGCTACAGGTGGAAAATCGTATCCTGATTCGGGTTCTAGTGGCGATGCTTATAAATGGCTGGAACAAATGGGGCATACAATAGTAGAACCCAGGCCTGCTCTTACTCCCATTATTGTAAAGGAAAAAATAGTAAAAAGGCTGGAAGGCTTAAGTTTAAAAGATGCAGAAGTGAGTTTATGGGACAAGAAAAAACTTTGTTCATATATTGGTGAAACAGTTTTTACTAGTAATGGTTTGAGTGGCCCAGTTATATTAAATTTAAGTAAATATGTTAGTGAATATAACAGTAAGGATATAAACAAGTTAAAAATAAAAATTGATTTTCAGCCAGAACTTAATTATCCAGCTTTAGATTTAAAAATTCAAAAAGAATTTGCTGAACAAAAAAATAAACAAATTAAAAATTGTTTAAATAAACTACTACCTAATAAACTTATTCCCGTGATTATTGAATTATCGGAAATTGAAGCTACAAAACAAATAAATGAAATAACAAAGATTGAAAGGAAAAAATTATTAAAACTTATAAAAGAATTTGAATTTAGTGTTCAAGGAGTGGCGGGATTTAATAAAGCTGTTATTACTTCTGGCGGGGTAGATTTAAAAGAAGTTGATCCAAAAACAATGAAATCAAAAATAATAGATAATCTTTATTTTGGCGGAGAAATTTTAGATATTGACGGGCCAACTGGAGGATATAATCTACAAGTTGCCTGGAGTACTGGATATTTGGTTGGTGAGAATAGTAGGTAAGTTATTTTTTATATTTTAAGTAAAGGCTTATAATAATTGAAACAATTACTGCACCAAAAAAGCAGAGCATCATGTCATTGGCTGTATCAGGACCATCGCCGAGACGGTTAGTGGTATTAATTACATCTTCGAAATATTCTTCCCATTCATAAATAACACCAATGGCGGTGGTTGAGCAAATAGTTAATATGGATATTCCTAAATTTCCAGTTTTAAATATTTTTACTTGCCTAAATTTATAAAAAATATAATAAGTGCCTATGGCCATTACTGTACCACCCACAAAATGCATTAGCTGGTCATACCAGATGAATGTACTATAAAAATGAAGCATGTCGCCAAAGGCATCTAGATAAAGCATTATTAAAGCAAGAATGGTGATAAATATTGGCAATTTTTGTTTTAGTTTTTTTAAGGAATAATAATTTGCTATTTCTAATAAAGCCCACATGCCAAAAGCACTTACAATTAATCCTAACCACGTATAATCTACTTCAAATTTAAAAAAACGAATATAATTTAAAACTTCAAAAATAATTAGTAGGGGAGTAAATATTCTAAGAACCAGCATTTTTTTTTGTTTTTAATTTTTTTTGCAATAAAATGAATAATTATTAAAGTAATAATACCGGCTGTTCCAGCCATTAATAAATCATTAGCAGTGTCTGGGCCGTCGCCCAAACGATTAGAACCAGTAAAATAATCTTCAAGATATTCTTCCATTTCATAAGTAACGCCTAAAGTTAAATTAGCGCAAAAAATAAATAAATATTTTAATTTTTGAGGCAAATAGATTTTATTAGTAGCTTCAATTCGGGAAATAAACCAAAATAAAATTATAGTGATTAAAATACCAGCATTAAAATGGACAGCTTGGTCAAACCAAATAAATCGATCATAAAGATCAAACATGTCTGAAATTACATCTAAGTAAATGCCAATTACTACGACTAGTAAGGTTCGATTAGCAATAGAAATACCAAAATTATGTTTAGTATAATAAATAACAGCTTGTAGGCCAATAAAAATCATTATTATTGTAATAATAAGACCAGACCAGGTAAAAGTTACTTCATAATTTAGAATTTTGAAGTAATTTAATAATTCAAAAAGTAGTAATCCAAAAAATAGTAAATAAAGAATAATCCTGGCTGTTTGATTTTGTTTAGTTTTATTTTTTTTATTTTTCATGCGTTATTCATGCCTTTCTACAGTGAAAGCTAAAATTTGATAATTTTCTTTATTATAATCTATGCCAGCTTTCTGGCAAGCTATTTTTAACTGTTCCTCTATTGTATCTACTCCTTCCAGGTCAGGAAGTAATAATCCAGATTTTCCAAAATCGCCTTTTACTATTACTCCATATTTTTTTGGGTCTAATTCAGATCTGTTTTTTATAGGAAAAGGCTCAGATAATATATCTACTGATATTTTTAAATTATCTAATTCAGATTCAGAAATAGAAGGGAATCGGGGATCTTCTGTTGCGGCGGCAATTGTATTATTAATAATTTCTTCACCTAAACTATCCTTAGTTGCCAGAAAGGTTCCAATGCATCCTCTTAAACTTCCGTCTTTATTATGAATGGATACAAAAACTCCGGATGGTTTTTGAAATTCAAGCTTATCCGGAGTTTGTATTTTTTTCCCATATTTAATATAAGATTCAATAGAGTTTTTGGCTAACTCTACAACGGGGTCCATTTATTTTTATAAATATGATTTAAAGAATTTTTTGGAAAATAAATAATGTTCATTTACTAAGGGTTTGAAAAAATTCCAGTGTAGTTTTTTTACAGCAACTTTTTCTATAACATTATTAAATAAAACGTAAAATACCCAGATGCCAAGAGCCATAAGACCTCTTTCCATCCAAACTACTGGAATTAATCCTGTCCAAACTGCAGCTGGTAGGTTTAGGGCATATAAAAAGGCAACTGATCCAACGCAGTGAGCTGTAAAAGTAGCACCTAGAGCATTTAAGATTAAATGTTTAGGAAAGAATGTAGCAGCAATAGGAATTAGCCAATAAAGAGCATAATACCAAGCTTGTCTTCCTTCGGGATGAATCCAAAACATGATCATAGCAATGGCTGGAACCACAGCAATAAGTTTTTTATTTTTAAGACCCATATAAACAGCCGCAAACAACATTGGAAAAATACGGATAATAGCTGAGGTATCAAATGTGCCGTCAATAAAGAAATTAATTAATTTAACACCCACAACAGATAAAGCTCCAAAAATTGAACCAATAAACATTCCGGAAATTGGGCCCATAAAATCAAATAAATTAAATGAGGTACTAGAACCAACAATGTTGGTAAACGGAATTCGAGATGCAATTAAGCCTAGAACTAAAAAGATACTCAAGAAAATTGCTGCTTTTTTAACATTTTTTTTCATGTTTTTTTATAAATTAATTATTTTAAACTAAATTCTGCTACTAAGTATCCAACATCAAAAGGGGCTTCATATGAATATATTTTTGGTGTGATATTTAAATCATCTAAAGCTCCTAATAAAATTAAAATAGAGCGGTATCCGCACTCATTAGCTTTGGTAATTAGATCTGGTCTTAATTTAATTATACCATTAAAATCTTTTTCGACAAGTAATTTTTGCAGAGTATGATCAAAGGTTTTGCCCTGAGGAGTGGACGCGCTATGAGAAAGATCACCCGAGGCGATAATGGCAATTCGTTTGTTTGATAATTGAGCAGCTGTATGTAATAATTTTCCAAATTCAACGTGAGAAATGTTATCAAGCAGGCAAAAACTAATAGGCACTATTTTTATTTGAGGCAGATGCTGGGTTAAAAAGTATAGAGGAACACATACTCCATGATCTAGTTTTGGCTCAGTAATGATGTTTACAGGAATGTTTTGAAATTCATTGTTTGACATTTCTTTGATTTTAGAAATCATTTCTACGTCACAATTGAAATTTAATTTAGTTTCAGGATTATGAAAATCAGTTGAAAGATTTAAAGAAAAAGAATCGGGTGAAATAGGGGAGTGAGGAGAAATAATAAAAATAGTGTCGGGCTTAGCCATATAAAGCTCACCTTCAAGTTCTTTTAAAGCATCAATTGTTTTTTGGGCCCTTGTTTCCTCACCCTTGCCGATTTCAGGAATAATTATTGGAGGATGAGGTGCAATAGCACTAAAAATTAATGGCATAAATTTTTATCGTCCTATTAATTTATTATTATCCTCAGCTCTGCCGACTGCTTTTTCACTATCACATGTTATCTCTGGTTCTGGAATAGTATTATTTATATTTGTATTGGAATTGTTGTTTTTATTTTTTTTAAGTTTAACTTTTTTTCCTTTTTTATGGATTTTTAATATAGAAGGAGTTACCCAAACAATATTTTCAAATTTATATCCTAGCTTATCAAAGATTCGGCCGTTTTTAAATGGCCTTCGTTGTCCGTTTTGAATTAAAAAGACAGAGGCTCTGGATTTAGTGGCCATTAATGTGCCATCTTTAAATTTTAAAGGACCACCTTTTTCAAATTGTTTTATAAAATTTCGGTTTTTCATTTCCAGATCATAATAATGGAAATTATTGTCTAGAATTTCTCTGGCCCAAACCGGGTGTCTTTTTCCTTTAGAATCTAGATAAACAACAGCCCCGCTTTCTTCTAATTGAAATAAAGCGCCAAGGGGATAGGTGTCTTTTTCTGTAATTAATTTTCCGTCTGGAATATTATTTAAATCATCCCAAGAAATAGGTATAATTTCTTCGGGGTTGTATCCTAGGTTTTGCAAGACTTGTTTTGAAGTTAGGCCTCTTTTTTTGCCGTTGACATATAAGAAGACAGAGCCCTGGGGAGACATTAGCAAAGTATAATTTGGAAATTGAAAAGATGGGCCATCTTCATATTCATCTAGCACCCAATTAAATGTGGTAACGATTTTATTTGGATCATAGCTAGATATTAAAGCGGTTTTGGAGGAAAAAGCCAATTTTTTTCCGTCCTTAATTAAATAAACTGTGCCTGTTTCCATGCTTTGCAGCAGGGTACCATTTGGGTATTTGGTAGGTACATAGGGGAACCATCTTTGCCAGATATCCCAGAACAAGGAATTTCCGCCATGATTTGAGGCTCCGCCATGGTATCCGATCCAGGGAGTGTATGTATATAAAACAGCTGTGGCCTGGTTTTTAGGAGTAACAATAATGCCATCTAAGGCTCTTTTGGAAATATCTACACCCCATCCAGAAATCGTGTAATTTCTGGTGGCTAGATCGTACAAATATCCATTTCTAATACGATCGGCCGCGCTATAAATTTGATTAGTAAAGCCTTTATATTTTATGACTCGGGGATCACTTTTAGAACAACCATCGCAAACACCATAACCCATGGCCCAATCAATATATCTGTCAGATGTTGAAGTTACTACTGAAGACTCTTTTTGCAGGTGAGTAATAATAAATTTAGGAGAAAGCCGATATTCTTTGCAGGCATTATAGATAATTTCGGCTGCGGATTTTATTTTGCCATCTTTATCCGCTGTTGTATAATTTCCTAATATGCCGCCCTGGTTTCGTAAAAAATGAGTAATAGAATCAAGTGACATTGACTTGTAATTTGTCATGTCGTCGTCAGATATTATTAAATTTTTATCAAAAGAGGCAGCCTCTGAAATAAAAGGAAGACTTAATAATATAAGTGAAATTATTAAAGTTTTTTTCATATATTTACACTGACATTATAGTAAAAAACGTGTTATAATGCAAACATGAAAAATGAAGTGAAGCTATTAAATGTAAAATTAGACAATGTTAGCTTTGATCAGGCTTTAGATAGGGTTAAAGAGTATCTTAGGGGTGATAAACAAAACTATATTGTTACACCAAATCCGGAAATTATTTTACATGCAAATAAAGACGAACATTATAGAAGTATTTTAAATTTAGCTGATCTGGCCATTCCTGACGGTATTGGATTGAAAATAGCGTCTTTAGGCAGAATAAGACACAGAGTTACTGGTACAGATTTAATGTATGCGATTTTAAAACACGCTGAAGAGCAGAAATTAAAAGTTTATGGAATAATTCGAAAGGGCGGACTTTCTACTAAAGAAGAAATTATGGTAATGATGCACAAAAGATATCCCTT
>JBDRII010000091.1:0-2979 GCA_043816085.1 Patescibacteria group bacterium
AGAGCCACATCAATTAAATTCTCTCTAGTTTTTGGTAAATATAACCGTTCAGCCAAATCTTCTAATATTTTAGAAAAACGATAATGTTTATAATCATGATTTTCAACTAAATAATCAGAAATCGTTCCCTTTCCTGATAATTTTTCTCCAGTTAAACCTAAAATCACTCCCATATATTTATTGAAATATTATTTTCCCTCTAATTTAATTTCTTCTGCATTTTTCTTGTCTTCTATATCATTTTGAAAAAGCTCACAAACATGATTATTCCAATCCTTATTTAATTTATAAAAATCAACTTCTAGACCAGCTTTATTTAAATAATCAGTAACTTCGCTATTTCTATAAACCTTGCCTATTACTACTCTTTTTACTCCAGCAGCTACAACATATTTAGCGCAATGGATACAAGGACTGTATAGTGTATATAAAGTACTTCCCTTAGTAGAAGTTCCGCCAGTTACCGCAGCTTGCAAAAGTGCATTATGTTCTGCGTGAATAGTTCGAACACAGTGCCCGTCTTCCAATAAATGCTCAGCCTCATCACAATGAGGAAGCCCTGGAGGTGAACCATTGTATCCAGTAGAAACAATTCTTTTATCTTTTACTAAAACAGCTCCCGCACTTAAACGGTCACAAGTAGACCGGGCAGCCACAATTCTGGCTACGGCCATAAAATAATCGTCCCATGAAGGTCTGGTTGTCATATTTATATATTAACTTTTATACTAGGTCCCTGAGATGTACAAACAACAGCGCCCTTAATATAAGTACCTTTAGATTTGGCTGGTTTTGCTTTTTTCACAGCTTCTATAAAAACCTGCATATTTCCTAGCAATTGCTTTTCATCAAAAGAAACTTTTCCTACTAATTGATGAACATTAGCTGAATCATCATTTTTAAAAGTAACTTTTCCTTTTTTAAGTTCAGATATAATAGTTGCCACATTTGGACCAATAGTTCCAGTCTTCGGATTTGGCATTAATCCTTTTTGTCCTAAAATTTTTGCAATTGGAGCAACTTTTTTCATCATGTCTGGCATAGCTACGGCAATATCAAAATCTACTTTTCCAGTTTTTTTAATTTCTGCAACTTTAGCTTCATCTCCAATGATATCTGCTCCGGCATCTCTTGCTTCTTTTTCTTTTTCTGGTGAAACAAAAGCCATAATTTTTAATGTTTTTCCAGTTCCATGGGGAAGTGATACTTGACCCCGAACTAACTGCTCACCTTTTTTAGGATCAATACCAAGACGTAAATGCACTTCAACACCTTGATCAAATTTAGTTTTTTCTTCTTTGATTAATTTTACTGCTTCCTCCAAAGAATATTTTTTCTTTTCAATCTTTTCTTTAATACCCTGATAACGTTTACTTCGCTTTTTCATTTTTTTATAAATTTACGTGGTTCAAACGCATTAGTGACTCTAACGCTCCCACACATTAATTAATCTTAAAAATCCTGTTAATCCTGGTCAATTTTCAATCCCATTTGCCGAGCAGTTCCCTCAATAATCTTCATAGCAGCCTCAATATCAAATGCATTAAGGTCTGGCATTTTAATTTCAGCAATTTCCTTTACTTGAGCTTTAGTAACACTACCAACCTTCTCTGTTAAAGGATTCCCTGCTCCTTTTTTTATTTTAGCAGCCTTTTTTAATAATTCTGCTGCTGGCGGAGTTTTTACCACAAAAGTATATGAACGATCTTCATATACTGTAATTACTACTGGTAATACGTCTCCTGCTTTGTCTTTGGTTTCGTCATTAAACTTTTGACAAAACTCTTGGATATTAAGTCCATGCTGACCAAGCGCAGGTCCTACTGGAGGAGCAGGATTTGCCTTGCCCGCTGGAATTTGTAATTTAATCTGTGTTTTTACTTCTTTTGCCATATTCTTAAATATAAATATTAATTATAATTTCTTAATTTGTAATGAATCTAGCTCTACAGGTGTTTCCCGGCCAAACATAGAAACCATAACCTTAACCTTTCCTCTCTCTTCATCAATATCACTAACTTTTCCTTCCATGTCTTTAAATGGCCCATCCACGATTCGAACAGGATCATTAGTTTTAAAGTCAATTTTATATGTAGGCTCTTCAATGCCCATTCGTTTTTGTAGATTTTTCACTTCTTCTTCGGAAATAGGTGTAGGAGTAGTTCCAGATCCTACAAATCCAGTTACATTAGGAGTGTTTCGAACAACATACCATGAATCATCAGTAACTATCATTTCCACTAAAACATATCCTGGGAAAATCTTTTCTGTAACAATTTTTCTTTTTCCATTTTTAATTTTAATCTTTTTTTCTGTTGGCACCATTACATTAAAAATCTTGTCTTCCATATCCATGGATTCGATTCTCTGTTTCAAATTTTGGGATACATTTTCCTCATATCCAGAATAAGTATGTAATACATACCATCTTCTTCCTAGTTGAGCTGTCTGTTTTGGCATATTTTTAAATTATGTTTATTTAAGTGTTTATTTAATAAATTGTTCTAACCCAATATTAAAGAAATAATCCAGAACACCCAAAAACGCAGCCACTATTACGCTAAAAATAACAACCGTCCATGTACCTTTAATAGTGTCCTTCTTAGTAGGCCAAGAAACTTTCTTTAATTCTGCTTTAGCATCTTTTAAATATTGAATAAACCTAGAAACAGGATTTCCATCCTTTTTTTCGCCTGACATTGGCTTATTTTTCAATAATTTCCCTGCAAGATTTTCTCCCATATTTTTGTAAATAATAATAATTTTTAGTATCTTAAAAAGCCCCTGTGGGCCCTTTGTAAGTATCTATATATTAAAACATACTTATATTTTTGTCAAATTATATTAAAAACAGTAATAATTGTGTGGAGGACCTGCGTGTACATTCTCGGCTCATCACCTCCACGACCGACAGGTCCATCTCGTGCCATGTGTATGGTTTTCCTCCTTATTATTCAGTCAAAACCCAAGAACTGGGTG
>JBDRII010000092.1:0-3525 GCA_043816085.1 Patescibacteria group bacterium
TCTTCATAAACATCTGGATCTTCAGGGGCAGCGCCATGTAATCTGTCATTTTTCATAACTCCTTCGTGTTCTACTAATTCTGACCCCAAAGGAACATATACCCTGGTATAACTTCGGTACCTGGTAGTAAAATTAGTAAAGGTTCCTGTATTATTATAATTAATTTTTACTTCACCCATCAAATCATCACCCTCTTTATAAACACTGTATTCAATATCCCTTTCCATTACTTTGTCAGTTTTAAGAGCAGCTAAATTACAATCTACTACCATTAAATAATCTAAAGGAGAAGATTTCATTTCACCAGCCCAATTCATTTCAGTAATTTTTCTTTGAACGTCTTCATCTTTTAAATACAATAAAATATGTTTTTCATCCACATTAGATGTAAAAGATTCCCATAAATCACCCCATTGTTCTTTGGGTAGTGAAGTAATGCGATCCATTAAAATACTAGACATGGTTCCAATAACTTCTTTTCTTTCCATGTCAGATTTGCCTTCATTAACATAACCAAATTCAACCTTGTATTGTAAAATATCAACAAAATTTTCAGCTGTGAATTCTTCGCCCTCTACATCAATCGGTCCGGTTAATTCTAACAAAGATTTAATAAATACAGGAGTAACAGAAATTACACCATCGATATCAGTTTCTGGACCATTTTCTAGATGATAAAATTCTTCGGCTTTTTGGGCGGAGATAGTAAAATCTGGATCATAGTTTGAATCTCTCATAAGCCATTGAGATACGCCAAGGTACTCGGCAAATGGTTCAGGTGGATCAATATATAAATATTCTTGAGCTGCACTATCTATAACATAAATATTATCAGTATAAAATTCTTCAATTTCACCATTTTTAATTTTCAATATGCCATAGGTTCCAATAAAGCCACCAGTTGGTCTAAGTTCTGTATTATTTTGGAGTAAAAATAAATAAGTTTTTTCTTCAGGATATCCGCCAATAGATGGAACAATTTCTATTAAGGGTAGGGCTTTGTCTATTACTTGTTTTACTAAAGGCAATTTTTCTTTAATCGGAGCGATTGCATCTGCTATGGGACCAAGTAAACCTTTGTCTGGAATTTGTTCTAACTGGGTAACAGCTAAATCTAGTTCAGCTTTGGCACCCTGAACATCTGGTGGTGATTCATATATTGTTTTTAACACTTTCTTTTTTTGTTCTGGAGTAATAGAAGATATTGAAGATTTTTTATCTTCTTCTAATACATTAAATATTTCAAAGCCCAGATCAGATATTTTTTCTAAAGCATTACTAATGCCAACGGCAGCAATAATAATGTTTTCTACGGCTTTTATTTGTTTTCCTAGAATTGGAGTATATTTTAGCCATGAAATTTTACTAAAATTTGTATTAGCATCAGAAAAATGCTGACTAGCCCCTTCTAAACTGATTTTTGCTGCGCCAAAATCTTGAGCAGTAATTTGTTCTTGAGCTTCTTCAAATTTTTGTTTACCCCAAATGGCTTCTTCATAGGTTTCTTTAGCAGGAGAATAAGACAGGACAGCAATAGTAAACATGGCCACTAAAATTACTCCCAAAACAATACCTATTATAGTAAAGGTTTTTTTATTGTTAGAAATAAAATTTTTAAATTTTTTATCCTCTTGTTGTTTTTCTTTTTTAGTGACTTTAATTTTTTTTCTTGGCATATTTTATTTTTAAATATTTAATCCAATCTTTTATATGAATATAAGTATATTTATTTAATAGGGCAGGAAATCCTGGCCATTCTGATTTTTCAGCTGACTCCCTCCGGTGATAATGAATAATATCTGAATCAGCAAAATAATATACTTTATAATTATTCATTTTAGCTCGGTCGCAAAGTTCAAAATCAGCAAAATATAATTTAAATTTTTCATTAAACATTCCTATTTTATCTAGGGCATCCTTTTTAATGAACATGCAAGCACCTAAAATCCATTCCACTTCTTTAGATTCATTGTGGTTGAAGTCGGTCATTAAATGGCGGTTAAGATCAGCTTTAGCAAATTTAATATTTCCAATTGGAGTCCGTCTATAAATAGGAGTTAGCGTATTATATGGCCGGAAACATGAATTTTGAATTGTGCCATCTCCGTTTAATAATTTTGGACCCACTATAGCGGCGCGCGGATGTGATTCCATGAATTTCACGATTCTTTCAATAGTAGAAAAGCTAGGAATAATAATATCAGTGTTTAAAATAATAAGATATTCACCTCTTGCTACTTTAATACCAGAATTATTTCCCTGGGCGTGACCGGTGTTTTCTTTATTAGTAATTAATTTTACTTGAGGAAATTTTTCTTTGACTGTATTTATTGATTTGTCATTAGAGGCGTTGTCGACAACCATAACTTCAAAATCAACCGGAATATTCAAGGAATATAGGTTTTTCAGGCACAACCGAAGCAGGTTGGCAGTATTATAATTTAATATTATAAATGAAAATTTCATTCAGACATTTTACTAATTTTTTGGGTTTTGGTCAACCATTAAAGTTGGTATTAAACTTACTATTAATATCCAGCCTATTCCCAAGGGATGATTAAGATATGGAGTTAAAGCATGAATAGCACATAAAGCAATAATACTAAAAATACAACTTAAAATTATGGGATCATTATTTTGTTTAAATTTTTGCCAAGTGGTTTTTATTATAGTAAATAATAATAGTAAATAAACAAATGTTCCAATTATTCCAATTTTTAGTAAAAAATCTAACCAACCCCATTCAAAGGAAAAGGTTTCATATAATCCCCCATTGGCAGACTCTAAAGCTCTGGGATCTTGAGACTGGTATGAAACAACAGTACCAAACCCTGATCCAATAATCGGACTTTTTTCAAATTCAATGACCATGGGCTTAATTAAATTAAATCTGCTTCTGGCTGCGGCTTCATCTTCGGTGTCTTTAGTTCTTTCTTTTATTAAACTAGAGGCTGATATTCCTATTCCCCCTCCGGGAAGAGGAAAATTTATAATTATAAAGCTAAAACCAATATTTAAAATAAATAAAAATATTAAAATTATCCCAAGCGCAGCAACTCTTTTAAATTTTTGCTTTAAATAGAAAAATAGAAATCCAAAAATTAATATAAATATTCCAAATGTTCCTACCCAAAAGCTGCGGGAATAACAGATAAATATAATAGTTAACGATAAAAAGCCTAGTAAAAATAGTTGGTAATATTTTAAAAATAATTGTTTTGTAGATTTTATTAGATCAAATTTATGATTTAAAAATAAAAAGGAAATTATAAAGAAAATTACACTATAAATATGACTTTGAAAAAAGATTCTAAAAAAGTGGTTTTCTAATTCAGTTATTTCTCCTACTCCAGTATCTCTAACCCATTTATAGATACTGGGCAGAAAAAATAAAAATTGTTCAGTATGAGAAAATAAGAATAATAAAATTAATGTTTTTAAACCAGAAGCCAGAACACCAGCTGTTAAAACTTGAAATAATTCTTTGAACCTTTTTTTTGTAGTTATACTTTGGGCTAGAGGAAA
>JBDRII010000093.1:0-5168 GCA_043816085.1 Patescibacteria group bacterium
GAAAAACCATATTATGTGCATTATTATAGAAATTTTGATAATCAAATTAGATCTTTTAAAATTATTAATCCCATAACTACAAAATTAGAAAATTTTAAAAAATATAAAAGATTATGGGAAACAGGATTTTATGATCAATATTTAAAAAATGATAAAATTTTGATTGAAAAAATAAAATATACATATTTTAACAATAAAAAACATAAAATAAAAAATGAATACAATGATTTATTTAAAAAATATCGTTATATTAGCCCCAAATATCAAAACTTGCTATAATAAAATCAATAAACATTAATATAAATCTATGCCAGACCAATTTAAAGAAGTTACCAGAACCAGCTATGGTTCTAAAGTAAAAAGCTCATTTGGCGGTGTGTTAATTGGGCTTATTTTATTTGTAGGCTCTTTTGTTCTTTTATATTGGAACGAGGGCCGAGTAGACATTTCCAATATTGCTGCCACAGCTACTCAAATACAAGCAGATGAAACCAATACTGATGTAGAGGGTAATCTAGTGTCTGCTTATGGTGAACTAAAAACCGAAGAAAATATTGGAGATGATTATTTAGTAGAAGACAATTATGTTCAATTAGTTCGAACAACAGAAATGTACTCTTGGATCGAAGAAGAAGAATCAGAAACAAAAACTGAAACCGGTGGCAGTGATGTAACAGAAACTACTTATACCTATGACACAGATTGGACATCTGATCCAGAAGACTCATCAGATTTTAAATATCCAGAAGAACATGAAAATCCAAATAAATCAGTTGACGACAAAACTGTAAATAATAATAAAACTTATATCGGCAATTATAAAATTGATACTACTAAAGTTGATCTGCCATCATTAAGCGAGATTACCTTAAATGAAACAAATACTATTTTAGATGCTGAATCTGAATTAGTTAATAGTTATATATTTATAGGTGAGGGAACACTATCTAACCCCGAAGTTGGTGATATTCGAATAAGTTATCAAGCCCTATCGCCCGGAGCAGATGTTACAGTATTTGGAAAATTAGATGGCACAAATATTTCCACTTATGCAGATGAAGATGCCAATACTCTTTATCGTGTATTTAATAGCACCCATGAAGAGGCTCTCGCTACCATGCACACTGAATATGTAACATCAATGTGGATATTTAGAGCTGTTGGATTTATTATGATGTGGATTGGACTAGCTATGTTTTTAGGCCCAATCAGCACTATTCTTTCTTTTATCCCCCTACTCGGCAAAGCCGGCCGTGGTTTAATAAGTATTATTACTTTTGTAATAGCAGCTATATTATCTATTCTTACTATTTTAATTTCAATGATACTTCAAAGTACTGTTGCTTTAGTAATTATTGGAATTGTTATAGTTATTGCTGTCATTGTAGTTGTAATGGCGATTATCAAGAATAAAAAATAAAACCTTAATTTTACTCTTGACAAATAAAAAAATCATGTACAATGATCAGTCGTTTTATAATATTTTGATTCGTCTTTTTATAATGATTTTATGGTTATAAATAGATGGATCAAATAGCCGGTCAATAAGGCTAAGCTCATGTGGAGGAAAACCCATGCTCGAATGGATCGGCCAGTATATTAATAGCGGCTGCTGCTGCTGGGTCGGCGGCGTCGCTGCTGTGCTGTGGGTCGGGTACTTCCTGACCGCGATCAGCGAAGGGTAGGCCAGTCACTCCAGATACAATTAACATAATTTGATCCAAAGGGAGGAGTAGTAATTTAGAGCATTAATAACTTTGTTCAATCTATTCCTTCCGCGTTCCAGTTATAATGATTTATTTAAATGGTTATAAGTGGTGCGCTTTATTCTTCATCACGAAGTACAAAATTAAAATGATCACTTGGATTATTCTTTTGACCAATCATATTATATCTTTCTCCGATATATAAATAATTCTTTCTGGAATCTATCCCCATCATTGGTAAACTTGATAATGTTTTAAGTTTTTCAGTGTCAAATTGTTTATCTTGAAGCCAAGATTGAAAATATGATATTCCATGTTCAGCTTGTAATTCATACGCTTTTTTAGCCACAAACCTAGCCCCCTCTTCACCTGCTTGTCTTGAAGTTAATTTTTTTGCCACCCTTGAATCTAATTTATAAAGAATTTTCCCATGCATTGTATAAAAAACATTTTCAATCTGGATATCTTCTTCCCTGTTCTGAGCAACGAAAAGGAGGGCACATAAATCATCTAGATCTCCTCTATAAAAATCATCTACATCAATAACCACATCAAAAATATATTTTGGTTTATCCCGATCTCTTTTTTCAATAGTACGTTTTATTACTAATTGCCCAGTTCGAGCATAAACATTCCAATCCACCAAAGTAGCATCCATTCCTTGGCTATAAGGAACATAATCATAAAATTCACCAGATGCAGATAATGGTTTTTTCATCTTTCTTGGCTCTACTTCTTCTCCTATTTGTCGAACTCCAACCTGTCTTAATAAATTTTCAACTGGAGAATCAGGTGGATTCTTTTTTCTGACTTCAACATATTTTTTTCTCGCTTCTCTTATTACTTCTTCAACCTCTTCAGGTATTTCTTTTTTTATTTTATCAATTAGTTCTCTAGAAACCATTGAGTTTCTAATAACTTTAACAAGGTCTTCCCCGGGCAATCCTTGTTCTTCTAATATTGATATTGCTCTTTCAAATTTAGCCTCCCCTAACTTTATAAAAAATGGTATTAATTCAAAAAAATTATCATTAACAGTTTTGGCAAACCTCATAATGGAATATAATTCTCTTTTTTGACGATAAGATAATCTGCCAATTTCCTCTTCTGGATAACACTTTCTAATAGAATCAAATCTTTTACTTTCCCTAATTAATATTTTAGTCAATCTCGCTTCATCTTCAGCATATACTTTGCCTTCTGGGGCCTCTTCAACATGATCCTGACCCTCTCTTTTTTCCATAACAAAATCAAAACCTCTTTTTGTGGTTCGTTCTTTAACCCTTTTTTCAAAAGAACTCAATGCTTTTCCATATATAGCTATACCACTTAATCCTGAAAAAATTATTCCTAATACAATTGCCCAATTAGATTTTGAAGTCTCAGATGACCAACTTCTAATAGACCTAAGGGAATCAAAAATTGTTTCACTAATGCCTGTATGTTTATATTTTTTATATTCAGGTTTTTTTAAAATTTCATCTAAAGCTTTTTTAAATTTAAAATAATATTCTGCTGGTGCTTTTTCTTCCGCATTTAATTTCATTTCATCTACAATTTTGTGTAATTCTTCTTTATCTTCATCAAGAAGCTCAAGATTTATAAAGCCCTGTTTTGTTGGAGCAGTAACCTCAAAAGTTCTTGGTCTATTTTTATGATCTAAATAACCTAATTTTGCATGTCCCATTGAACCATCTATTTTGTTTCCTTTTTCTGAATAGCCCAATACCACAAAACCTTCTCGTCCCGCATGATCTAAAAGACTAGCTGCATGACCAGACAATGTATCACAATCCCCTACCTTAATAAAACCAATTTTATCTATTTCTGAACCAGGCAAATCATCAATTAAAGCCTGAACATCACTACTTACTAAATAAGTAAAATCTTCAAAATATTTATTAAGTATTTTTTTTGTTCTTCTTCCATCATCTTCTTTTAAATCTATTCTAGTCCAATAATGATCGCCCCCAACATCTAATTCATAAGGAGGAGTCTTAAATGGTCTTGCTAAGTTGTACTCAGCTCCAACCACAGTGTAAGAAATAACAACATTATCATTATAATCATTAAACACAACTGAATTATTACTACGATCAATTTCAAATTCTAAAGATGGCTTGGTATTAATTTCACCAATTGTAAAGCCAAGTGGTAAATATAAACTAACAGGCCGACCCCCTATAACATCTCTAGGTTCAAGCCTTACTTCCGCCTGTATTTCGTCTTCATGATTTAAAAGCTCAGGTTCAATTGTTCTAAAAATTCCTCTCTCATCCCTCATTACTACAGTATCAGCCCATAAACTGTCATGAATATCATTTCCAAATTTAAAATCAATTTCCGCAATTGGAAAAGGCTCAGGAAACTCCCCAGGCTCCCCATTTTCTATACTGTTCATATTTAAATCATGACGTTCACCTCTTTTTTGACTACTTTTAAACCGCTCTTCTGTTTCTGTTAATGCTATTTCATCATCAATCAATGCTGTTGATTCTCTATGTTTTTCAATAGTGCTAATTGCCCCAGCCGTACCTGCTAATAATAATATTTTTAAAAAATTATCTAGATTAAATTTTGATTGAATTGGAAATTTTCTAACTTTAGCAATTAAATCCTCGGTACTTTTTCTAGTATCAGTTTTTGCTTGTTCTAACATTGTGGCTTGTAGCTCTCCTAAATCATTTTTTTCCGTTTCTAGACGTCTGGAAAACTCTATAAATCCGCTCATATTCTCAACAAATAAACCAAGGGTTTCTTTTAAATCTTTTAATTGAGAATGATCGTTATGTTCTTTTCTAGCTTTTTTCTTTTCTTGCCGTTTTAATTCAGTCCAAACTTTTGAATATACATTTGTAGTCACGCGCATTAAACCCTCTAAATCATCAACATTTTCCAAATTCAATTCTGGTGCCTTTTTCATTTGATCCCGAAAAAAAGCTACCCCCGTTGCTTCTGCCGTACTTCTTTTTAATTTATCTGGACTAGCCATTTTGTTTTTTAAATAAAACTCTTAGCGGAAATATTATTACTGCATTAAATATTCGTTTTATTCGATTAGGATGCTTTATTAAGCGCCACAACCATTCAAAACCTGAATTTCGTATTAATTTTGGAGCCCGCGTAGTCTTTTCAGATAAAAAATCAAAAGCCCCACCAATTCCAACAAACACTTTTACATATCCAAACTTCCTTAAATGATGGGCTATCCATTTTTCTTGATCTGGAAATCCTAAACCTACAAAAATAATATCAGGTTTATATTGGTCAATCATTTTTTCTACCTCCCCTTCCCCTGAATATCTAAGCTGATATTTAAGTAAGGGATATCTTTTGTGCATCATTACCATAATTTCTTCTTTAGTAGAAAGTCCGCCCTTTCGAATTATTCCATAAACTTTTAATTTCTGCTCTTCAGCGTGTTTTAAAATCGCATACATTAAATCTGTACCAGTAACTCTG
>JBDRII010000094.1:0-4939 GCA_043816085.1 Patescibacteria group bacterium
TCGCCTCTTGCATTTATTTTTTAATTATTATAAAATAAAATTAGTTACTTAGTTAACTTATTATTTAGTTTACTTGGTTACTCATAAATTTATTACTAATCAACTATAAATATATGCCAGAAGTAAAACCAGCCGCGGAAACTTTTGCTAAAATTAAGGTAATTGGAGTAGGTGGTTCAGGTGGAAGCGTAATAAATCGGATGCAGGAGATTGGGATCAAAGGAGTAGAATTTGTAGCAATCAATACTGACGTTCAGGCGCTTCATTATAATAAAGCGACCAAGAAGCTTCATATTGGGAAAGCGGTTACTCGCGGTCTTGGCGCCGGTATGAATCCTGAATTAGGCAAGCAAGCGGCTGAAGAATCACAAAATGATATTAGAGATATTTTAAAAGATTCTGATTTAGTTTTTGTTACCTGTGGATTAGGCGGGGGAACTGGCACCGGCGCTTCGCCGATTGTGGCCGAGATTGCTCGCGACTTAGGAGCTTTAACTGTGGCTGTAGTAACTAAACCGTTTTCGTTTGAAGGCGGGCAGAGAAGAAATATAGCCGAAAGAGGCCTGACTGAATTAGCAGATAAAGTCGATACAATAATTACTATTTCAAATGATAAGCTTCTACAGGTGATTGATAAGAAGACTTCAATCTTAGAAGCTTTTATGGTAGCTGACGATGTCCTGCGTCAAGGAGTACAAGGTATTTCTGAAATAATAACAGTTCCTGGAATTATTAATGCTGATTTTGCCGACGTAAAAGCCGTTATGTCAAATGCAGGTTCAGCCTTAATGGGTATTGGCCAAGCCAGTGGTGAAAATAAAGCGATTGAAGCGGCTAAAGCCGCCATTAGTTCTCCGCTCTTAGATATGTCGATTGAAGGCGCCAGGGGAATAGTTTTTACAGTTACGGGCGGCGCTAACCTCGGGATGAATGAAGTTAATGAAGCGGCAAAAGTAATTACCGCCTCGGCTGATGAAGATGCTAAGATAATTTTTGGAGCGGTAATTGACCCTAAACTTAAAGATGAAATAAAGATTACTGTTGTGGCGACTGGTTTTGACGGGCGGGGCGGTGAGACGATTAAAACAGCTGGTACAGATAAAAGTTACACCCCTACCTCTTTTATTGAAGATGCGTCGTCTTTAGAGGCGGAAGCAGAAAAAAGAAAAAGAAGTAAAATTTCTCCTCTTAGGGCGGCTCAAGCTGAGCCAGCTAGAAAAAAAGGTGAAGACGGAGTAGAAGATGATGATGAATTAGGTATCCCGGCTTTTATAAGAAAGAAGATGATGTAGCGTTATCCTGCTAAAGCAGGACCCGCAGACGCGAATGCGGGACATGCGAATAAGTGTTATTTTGCCACACGGCAAAAAGCGGCAGATGTGAATGCTATATGAGTTAATATATAAGTTGGTACGTCCTCAAAACTACCAACTTTTTGTTTTAGAGCCCCTCCAGGGGCGGGCAGGTAGGTTGAGGGAGAGATTTGGGTAGTATTTGTGGTTTTAGGCAAATTTTGGTAAAATAGAGTTAGTAGCTTTAATATAAAAATTGTTAGATGAAATAATTATAAGTATTATTATTTAATTAATAATTTTGCGTTTATTTTTACAAATATATGAAAAAAGCTATCTTTTTACTTTCTTTTATTTTGATTATTACTGGTTGTGGGCACGATATATTAACATCGAATACAGATGGGATAAAGACAAATGCAAATAATAATATAAAGGAAAAAGAAAATAATTTTATTTAAGCACAACAAATACCAAATAAAAATAATGAGAAGTTTGACTGGGAATACTATAAAAATAATAAATACGGTTATGAAATAAACTTACCATCTGTGTGGAAAGCCTATTCTGAGTATGATGGGAAAATTATTGCTTCATCACCATCTCAATTCCCCTCGACCCCCCTAGTTTTAACTGGCATTCCTCCGACACTCGATTTTCGAATAGAAGTTTTGACTAATAATACTATTACTTCTTACGCGAGCTCTTTCCTTGAAGACTATGTTAGAGATGGCCAAAAATACACAAAAGATGGTAAAATATTATATTTAGTTCAACATGGCAAAGACATTATTAAGATATATTCATCTGACAGTGATTATGATCAAAATGATAATATATTTAATTCACTTAGGTTTAATCAATAAACTGTTAATAATATTTTGAAACTAGGGTAGGTTTTTCATTATTTTTCTATCTTATTGCAATGTATTACTAGGATAATTTTAATTATATTATATGAGGCAATTTTTTAAACCAACAAAACTTACTATCATTATCTTTTTTTTATTTTTATTTGAAAGTGTTCATTTCATAATTGGGAAATTAATAGGCGTATGTTTAGGGGCATCAATGTTTTGTGTAGCATCACCTAGCGAAATTATTTATATAATTTTTTCAATAATATTGTTACCAGTTAAAATAATTTTTTATCCTATTTTGTTTATTGTAGAGAATTTGTTAACATACTATTTCGCATATATTAATTCCTGCAATTATCTTTGGCAGATTTGCGAACATCAATACGCATATTATGGTTATTTTTTAATAATAGTTTTTTCATTAGTAATATTATCATATATTTGGTCCTGGACTTTTATTTGGTTATGTAACATATACAAAATAGATAAAAGAAAATTTTATTTTTCATTATTATTTTTGATAATATTAATGGGAATAATAAATGCAGGTGCATTTTATTTTAATAAATCCCAAGAAATACCTGAATTTTATATGAAGATAACAAACCTTAATGTAGAAACTAGTTTAACCACCGCCACACTCAGATGGGATACCGAGGGTCCGGGTATACCCCCCTGCTATCATATTGAGTGGAATGAACTTCCCAATTATTCTATTAGAGGTGGAGTTGACATAGAATATCCTAAAAATGAATATACAGTATCTAATCTTAAGCAAAATCAGCAATATGATTTTATGGTTGCACCCTGTATAACATGGAAGCCGGGAGGAAGCCTTTCGTGGTATAGTCAAGGGAAAGAGCGTAAAACAGCAATGACTCAAACCAGTTCTGAGATAATTATAGATGGAAAATTATTGAATATTATTAAGGAAAAAAACCAGCAAACTTACGCAAGCGATGAATATGGTTTTAAATTTAAGTATCCAGATAGCTGGAGCCTAACTGAAAATAAAGAGAATAATTATAATTTTCCCGTTGTTAGCGCCGTTAGTCCTGAAACACAAGTCGCTTTTGATAACAAAAAAGTTCTTTATGCTAATGATATATCATTATATTATTATCCTTCCGTGGCTGAAGAGCCAGAAAATCAGATTAACAATTTAGGCGCTACTAATCTTCAAAATTTGATAGAAAAAAATCCAATGATTACAAATATTGGACCAATCATGATCGGCAATATAAAAGCATCAGAAGTTATCTGGGGAGGGCAGGGATCATATTATACAATTCTTATAGAACACAATTCTCATTTATATAAAATTTTGTTTGGTAATATAGATAATAAGAGTAAATTAAATGAAGTTGAAAAACAAATTATTTCCACTTTTGAGTTTATTAAATAAAGTCGAACATATTCATTCCAGCAAATCGCGGTTTCAGAAAATATGAAAAAATAATATAAAAAGTTTTTATTTAATTAGCAGATAGCTAATTAAATAAAAACTTTAGCAGATATTTTAATCATAGCTTAAAAAAAATATGAAAAAGATTTATTTAACATTCTTCACTTTGTTAATGTTAACTTTTCCAGCTATCGCACTTTCAAGCCCGATCGGAACGGTCGGATCAATAAAGGTTTCAATTGATAATGTAGTTGAAGAAAATATAATTAACTATAATGAATTATCAACATATCAAAATGAAAGACACAAATATGAGATAAAATATCCCAATGATTATAAAATTATAAAAGTAGAAAATCCAGTTTCTATTTCATCAGAAAAGCCTGATGGAACAGAGTTTAATATTGAAGTATCATATTTAGAAGGCAAAACTTTCGAAGAGTGGATTCAAGATGATATAGGTTTTGAAAATCTGGACATACTCAATCCTGAGGTAATTATATTAAGTGGAAAAAACGGGTTGAAAATAAATGAGCCTGGGTATGGTGAGGGAATTTTTCATTATTATATTGCAACAGAAAAAACAGGAAATGATATAATTGTGGACATATCTACCTGGAGTGAAAATTTTATAAATGAAGATTTTAAAAATATAATATCCACTTTTAAATTTTTAGATTAAAAATAAAAAATAGCCCTAAATAATTTTTTGCATTGTCGTACGATTTCTTCCGTATGTAACGAGTTAGACTACGTTATGCATTAAGTTGGTAAGTCCTGAAAACTACCAACTTTTTGTTTTTTGGGGTTTCTCCAAAGGTAGGTGGATAGGCAGGGAGAAATCTTGCATATTTGTGGTTTTAGGCAAATTTTGGTAAAATAAATGTAGAGGTATATATGTTAATAAGATAAATTTAATAATTAAATTTTTTTTGTTTACTTTCTTATTATTTAAAGTAATTTTAAATTATATATTGGTTATGAAAAAAATTATTATATTTTTATTTGTTTTATTATTTTTAGCTGGGTGTACAAATTTGCATAAACAGGATGATAAGCAAATAAGCCAAGAGATTTCAAGTCAAATGTTTTATTGCGAAGAAGATAGTGATTGTATTTCGGTTGGTTGTGGTTGCGATGGTGGTCCTTGTGAAACAGTTGTTAATAAAAAATTTAAAAGTGAGTGGTATCACGAACGTCGATGTCCTCCAAGCGAATGTCTTTGTCAGCCATTTGTAAGTGTGTATTGTAAAAATAATAAGTGTGCACACATCATGAATTAGTACTTCCTTTCTTAATTCTAGCAATAATTTTATATATTTCTGTGTTTTTTATTTTTTTCTTTAAAAATAGTAATATAAAAAATATTATAACCTTTATAA
>JBDRII010000095.1:0-12003 GCA_043816085.1 Patescibacteria group bacterium
ATAAAATCTCGAGCAACTTTGAAAGTTAAAGCCAAAAAAAATAGAGTAAAGAAAAACAATAAGGCCAAACTAACTTTTACTCTAAAAGATAAAGCTACTAAAAAGAAATTAAAAAATAAAAAAGTCAGGATTTTAAAGAAAGTAAAAGGAAACTGGCGGACCTGGAAAAGAATAAAGACTAATAAGAAAGGAAAGATAGTTATTCGGCCAACTATTAAAAAGAAGACTAGATTTAAAGCTAGGTGGATTCCAAAGAAAAAATCAGCCGAAGAGTATGTTTCAGTAACCTCAAAAGCAAAACGAATTCGGTTGAAAAAGTAAAATATGAATCAACTAAATGAGAAGGGTTTGGAAAAATATCCAGCATTAGGAATATTTTTAGAAAATTTTGCCTTAATTTTGTGGATTATTTTTGGTTTTATTTCCTGCTGGTTTTTATACCCGGTTGTTGCTTGGATCTATTTAGCTTTTGCTGTGATTATGATTGTGTTTGTTTTACGCAAACTGCTTTGCACTAATTGTTATTATTATGATAAGTGGTGTCATGTTGGTTGGGGTAAATTAGCTGCATTGTTTTTTAAAAAAGGGAATATAGAAAAATTTAATTCTGGCCTAGGTCAAAAAATAGTCCCATTTACTTATGGGCTGCTAGCTTTGGTGCCTTTAATTTTCATTATTATTACTTTAATTCAAGATTTCTCTGTATTTAAAATCGTTGTGTTAGTCCTATTTTTAATAAGTGCTTTTTTAAGTTCTGTGACTCTTAGAAAAAATTCTTGCAGTAAATGTAAGATGAGATATTGCTGTAAAGGTTGTGCAGTAAAATAATAAAATTTGTACAATAATTATTTAGTTTTGGTGAAAGGATATTTTTACATCCATAAACTTAAAAGATTTGTTTTACTGTATTTCCAATTTTTTGGATTGTCAATAATGTATTGACGGATTTTATTGAGTTCATATTTATTACGGATTATGTGATCATAGAAACGAGCTTGCCAATAAAAGGTTTTGTTATTTATTGTGGCATAGTTTTTTACACCTGTTTTATATCCACGAATTATTGAAGAGAGATTTTTTGATTGTGGTCCAAATTTGTTTTTATAATTAATAAATTTTTGTAGAGACGCAAAATTTTGCGTCTCTACAAAAATCTCATCATCATTCTTATATTTTTCTATATTAACACCCACAATACCATGAACATGATTAGACATTATAATATGTTCATCTAATGTAGTTTGTGGGAAATGTTCTTTAATTTCTAGCCAATATTTATAAGCGATATATCCTAAATCTGAGAAATGCATTTCATCATTTTTAATTTGACCAAAATATTGTCCTCGATCTTCAATGCAGATGGTAACAAAATAATATGCTGGCCATGAATAATTCCAACCTTTAAGACGAATGGAATCGATACGATATTTATTTAAAAATAATTCCATAAAAAACACCCATTAATGATAAAAGGGTGTTTCGTTGACTATATTTTAATCTATTTTAATATTTTGTCAAATAATTTAAACAAAATTATTAAAATTGTCGGTGTCATCTTCTATGGTACCGGCAATTTTTTGGACGCGGCCAACTTGGCCTGACTCCAGGCGAACTTTGATGCCACGATGATGAGTAGGGCTACTTGTTAATATATCTTTAACTATGCCATGAGTAAGTTTACCAGTGGGTTGGTCTTTTTTTAGGACTATGTCTACTTCTAGTCCTGGTGTTATATTTTCTCGAATTTGTCCGTTTTCCATATATTTATTTTATCATATATATTCAATAGGCTCTATGTCAAACTTGGTGATGTTTTATATTTAAATAATTAATAAATTTTTTTTAAAAATAAAGAAAAAAAATAACTTTTTTTATAGAGAATTACTTATTATCATCTAAGATTAGCCATACTATTCATTTATACACCACCAAGTTTAGTTTAACAAGTTGTTGATTTTTTTCGACAAGCATGATATAATATATACAAAAGTTTTATTATAAATTTTTTTTATTGTGAAAATCATCAAAAAAACCAAAATAGCCCTATTATTAGGAATAATAGTTGTTGTAATACCACATTTAGTGGGAGCAGTTGGTATTTCTCCTTCTTTTATAGAAAAACCAAATATATTAAAAGATAGCACTCAAACTACATCAATATTAGTTTTTCGAGATCCTGAAGATTCCCAAGAAGCAGTTTACGATGTTAAAGTGCGGGGAGAATATGCCCATTATATTATTGGTCCAGAACAACTAATTATTTCAGCAGGAAAAGATTCAGCTCAATATACTTTTGAGATTAATCCCCAAGATGCTGCTATTGGTGATTATGAAGTGCTTATTGATTTTTTACGCCATCCAGAAGACCTAGATACAGAGACTGGAAATGGAGAAAAAAATAAAGTAGGAGCTAAAATATATATAACCACAGGCTCTACAGCCACAGTTAAGTTTACAGTTACTGGTGAACAAGTTTTAAAATACGAATTAGTTAGTTTTCAAGCCCGAGATACAGAAACAGATAAGCCGTTATATATTGACTATAGTATTAACAATACTGGTAATGTTGAATGGAAACCCGATAAAATTGAATTGTTTTTTACAGATGTTTTAGATGACACTAAAAAGTCGAGCATAGAGATTTTAAGTGAAGACATTCCTCTGGTTAAGCCAGGTGAATTCAAAGAAATAATATCAGAAGCATCTCATGATCTTTCCGAGGGTGCTTATGTGGGGCAAGCAAAATTTTATTATAAAGATGAATTAGTTGGTAAATTATCATCCCAACAATTTAGAGTCTATGCTCCAGGAACTTTAGACCAAGCAGGTGAATTAATAAGTGTAAGTACTAATAAAACAGACTATAAAGCGGGAGAGAAAATAAAATTAGAAGCAGTATTTAAAAATACAGGAGAAATTCCAGTTAAGGCCCTGTTAATTACAGAAATTTACAAAGATGATGAATTAAAAGACTTATTGCGCGGACAAGAAAGTATTATTGATAAAGGTGACGAAATCACTCTTCCGCAAATTATAGAACTTTTCAAATCAGGTAAATATACTTTGTCTGTTTATGTTGAATACGGCAATAGAATGACAGAAACTAAGTCAGTAGAAATTGTTGTTAAGAGGTCGATTAGCATTGTAATTTCTATAATTATTTTAATTATAGTGATCGCAATTATTTTTGCCAGCACATTGATGTGTAAGAAATATAATTGTAAAAAGAGGAGATAAAATTATAATAATTTTAAATATATATATAAATTAAAGAAAAAATTATGAGTGAAGAAGTTAAAAACAATAAAACAATGCACTGGATTTTAGGAGGAGTCCTCCTATTAATCGGCGCAATTATTATTATTGCCCTAGTGGTTGTTTATTCACAAGGCGTTAGCACAACAGCTGGGATTGATAATGCTGCCCCAACTGTAACCAGTGTTTTTGTCGGAGCGGCAGCCAATGGAGGAACGGATGACTATGCAGGTGGTATTACTCTTACGGGTGGAACAGGCGCAACTATTCATATTAACGGGGTAGTAACTGATGATAATGGGGCTGCTGATATAATTTCTGTTGAAACTGTGTTTTATCGTTCAAGTGTTACAAATGCATGTGCAGCAGATGATAATGATTGCTATAAAATACCAAGTTGTACTTTAACAGCTAATGACGCTACTAGTAAAAATTATGATTGTGAGGTCTCTCTAGAATATTTTGCTGATTCAACAGTAACAGGAGGCGTAGCTCCAGCCGAGGCTTGGGAAACTTATGTCGTGGTAACTGATGCCAAGCCCCAAACTGGTGATCATGGAGCTCATGCTGATATTGAAATGAACCTTACATTAGCCCTTACTATCCCATCTACTATTGCTTATGGCACGCATGCTTTGGGTTTTTCCCATACGGCTGCTAATAATATTGAAATAATTCAGACTCAACAGGGAAATGATGAAGCTACTGTTTCAGTTTCAAGTGCGGCAGCCATGAGTTGTACTATTGGCACTATTCCAGTTGCTAATCAAGAATGGTCTATAACTGATGTGGATCATGGCAGTGGTACAGATCTTACTGGCACACCCACAGCTACTCTTTTAGATGTCGCCTATCAAACTGCAGGCCCGACCACTGATATATTGTATTGGAGCCTTGAAATTCCTGCTACAGGCGTAGGAGGTTCTTGTACAGGTACTAATACTGTCACTGCCGTTGCTAAATAATTAATCCACCTAAATAAAAAGTTTATGAACACAAAAACTTTAATAATTTTGGCTGTAATTGTTGCTTTACTGGCCGGGTGGTTAGCAATAGTAATGGTTTATCAAACAGAAGATACGCAGACACCAGTGCCAGAGCCAGTAACAAAAAAGCCTTCTCAAAATTCAGATTTGAGTGATCAAGGCACAGTAACTTCTGTAAAAGTTAATGTAAATAATGTTGCCACTTCAGTAGAGGTTGAATAGCTTTAGTCTCTTTTATATTTTTATATGACTATAAAAAAAGGTTTGATTTTAATTTTAATTGTTTTTACCTTATTTATTTTAATTAATAAACCTGTTTTAAGTGAAAGCGCTATTGGAGTTTCACCGTCTAAACTTATTGTAGAAGTTGAACAAGGCAGTAAAACAGAGCAAAAATTTAATTTAAATCGTTCGGAAACAAATTATGAAGCTAGATTTGAGATACACACAGATGAAAATTCTCCTTATATTGACTTGCAGGGCCGGGAGGAATTAATTCTTCCGCCAGGAGTAGAAGCCGTAGATTATAGTTTTTTCATAGATACCACTCAAGCTAGCTTGGGCGAACATGAAAATATATTATATTTTTGTCTGATTCCTTCAGAAGAACAGAAATCCCAAGGAGTAGCAATTAATTTTTGCTTAGGACCTAAGGTAATTTTTACTGTGGTTGAAGCAAGCAATGAAATTTTAATTGAACCAGTTGAAGCAAGTAAGGGAATAGAATTTAAGGTGATCGTAGTGCTATTTATAATAATAGCGTTATTTTTGGTTATATTTTTAATAATTAAAAAGAAAAAAAAGTAGTTATGGTTAGACCTTTTTTAATTATTTTCTTAACATTATTTTTATTAATCCCTGCTATTACTCAAGCAAAAACTTTTGTAGTTGATGATCTGGGTGAGGCTTCAGATGCTAGTGCTGGCGATGGTGATTGTGTTACTGCTGCGCCAGCAGTGTGTACTATAAGGGCAGCTATTGAAGAGTCTAATGCATATGGGGGAAGCAATGTTATTAATTTTAGTGTTGCCGGAACTATTGATATAACTTCAGCTTTAGAAATAACAAATGGCGGCCTTATTATTAATGGAGGGTCAAATCATGATGTGGTTATAAATGGCAATGCAAAGGCACATCACGGTTTTTATATTAATAATGTGGCAAATAATATAATCAAGGGCTTAGTAATACAGGATTTTAATTATGGTATTTATATACGGGCTGCTTCAGCTACTGGAAATAAAGTATTTAATTGCTATATTGGCACTAATGCTGCTGGCGATGCAGCTGTGGCTAACGACTACGGTGTTCTTATCGGTGCAGGAGCTAGCAGCAATTTTATTGGCACTGATGGTGATGGCTCCAATGATGCAACTGAAGGAAATATTATTTCGGGAAACGCGCTTAATGGAATACATATTACAGCTAGCAACAGCAATACTGTGGCTGGAAACTATATGGGAGTGAATGCTGCAGGTACTGATGCATTAACTAATGTTGATGCGGTGCGTATTTTGGGGGCGGCGCAATCTAATATTATTGGCACCAATGCGGACGGAACTTCAGATACTTTGGAGCGTAATATTATTTCGGGAAACACTGACGGATTTTATATTTCTGCTGCTGGTACTAATAGTAACCACATTGCTGGAAATTATATAGGCCTAAATGCTGCCGGAGATGCAGCTGTGCCCAATGTTTATGGGATAAAATTTGTTAATGGGCCACAATCTAATATAATTGGCACTAATGGCGACGGCACAAATGATGCCGTTGAAAGAAATATTATTTCTGGAAATACGAGCGGTGGTGTCTATATTTATGGGACTAGCTCTGATTCCAACTGGGTGGCAGGAAATTATATTGGCTTGAATCCTGCTGGAACTGCGGCCATAGCTAATAAACATGGGATACACATACAAACTAGCCCCCAATCAAATATAATTGGCACTAATGGCGACGGCACAGCAGATGCTGATGAGCGTAATATTATTTCAGGAAATACAAACTACGGCATAATTTTTAGTGTCGCCAATTCCAATAACGTGGCTGGAAATTATATAGGCCTAAATGCTGCCGGAGATGCGGCCGTAGCTAACGTTCAGGGCGGAGTATATTTATATAATGGATCTTCATCCAACATCATTGGCACTAATGGCGACGGCACAGCAGATGCTGTTGAACGAAATATTATTTCTGGTAATACCAGTTTTGGTGTCTATATTTCAGACGCAAGCTCTTCCTTGAATAAGGTGGCAGGAAATTATATTGGCACAGGTACAGACGGAACTTCAGATTTCGGAAACGCCTGGCATGGCATACGAATTGACGATACTGCCACTAGTAATACTATTGGCGGTGATACTGTGACCTTGCAAGCTAATATAATTGCTTTTAATGGTGACGCAGCTTCAGAATATGGTGTATCAATTGAAGATAGTGGCACAGATTATAATAACATTCTTCGTAACTCAATTTTTTCTAATGAATATGAAGGTATAAAGTTATTGAACGGATCCAATGAGGGCATTGCCACGCCAGCCATTACTGGCGCTGTAGATGGCGGGGGCGTAGCCAAAATCACTTTATCTGGCACTTGCCCGGTAGATGCTTCAGGTGTAGACATAGAATTATTTAAATCAGATGACAATGGTGAGGGAAAAACCTATATTAAGAACACTTCCTCAACTGATGGAAACTGGAGCACTATTATTAGCGGCGCTATTACAGTAGTAGGTGAAAAAATAGTAGCTACGGCTACAGATTCAAGTGATAATACCTCAGAATTTTCTTCTGAATTGACTGTTGCTGATATAGATGCCGTAGCTGATACAACTGGTTCTGATACTTCTGTTAATGAAGGAGCTACGGCTAATTTGGTGGGCACTACCAGTTATGATCCAAATTCCGGTCAATCAGTAAGTTCATATCTTTGGGAATGGATAGGCGGGGAAGAGGTAACCATTATCGATCCTACTTTGGCCAGTGCTAGCTTTGTGGCTCCGGAAGTGCTTGGCGGGGGCGGTGAAACTACTATACGGCTTACAGTAAATGGAAATGAAGGCACTGATACAGTAGTTGTTGATATAAATAATATTAACGCTGCTCCAACTGTAGACAGTGTTTATGTTTCAGATACAAGCTTGGAAAAAAATGATGATTTTGGAAGTGGTATTGATCTTGTCGGCGGATCAGGAAAAAATATTTATATTAATGGAACAGTCGGCGACGTTGATGGAGCTGACTATATTGATACTGTTGAAGTCGTGTTTTATCGTTCTGGTGCTACCGGCGGAGTAGCTTGTTCAGCAGACAACAATGACTGTTACAAAATAGCAACATGCGGCTTGGCAGCTAATGATGCTACTCATAAAGATTATGATTGCCTTATTAATTTAAAATATTGGGCTGATGCAACAGCTGCAGGAGGCCCATACCCAGATGAAGATTGGAAAGTTTATGTTAAGGTAACGGACGTGGGAGCCCTGACTGATGATGATGCTACCCATGCTGACATTGAAATGAATTCCACATTAGCTCTTACTATTCCAGTTAGTATTATTTATGGTACGCATGCTTTGAGTTTTTCCAATACAGCGGCTGATAATCAGGAAAAAACTATTGTTCAACAAGGAAACACTCAAGCTGATGTTGAAGTTTCAGGTACTGCCCTAACTTGTACTATTGGTACTATGCCAGCTGGCAATCAAGAATGGTCTATAACTGATGTGGATCATGGGCTTGGTACAGATCTTACTGGTTCAGCTGTAGATACTAATTTAGATATTGGTTATCGGACTGATGATGTAACTCCACTTACTAAATTGCTATATTGGTCTATTGAAGTTCCGGCCACAGGCGTAGGAGGTTCTTGTACGGGCACTAATACTGTAACTGCTATTGTCCATTAGAAGTTGAATAAATTTTAATTGGTGTTCCAGTAATAAAAGAGCGATGAATAGGGCCAAAATATCTTGAGTCATTGCTATTTGACCGATTATCTCCCAAAACAAAGTATTCATGTTCAGGAATTGTTTCATATATTTCTGCTGCCCCTGTTTTAGAATTAGTAATAATGTTATCTGCTAAATATGGCTCTGTTAATTCTATTTCTTCCCTTTTATCATTAATCAAGAATACTTTGTTTTGGTGGATAGATATTTTTTCGCCAGGTAAGCCAATAATACGCTTAATAAAAAGTTGTTTGGAATTTTCATCATAGTATTGCACAAGTTGTCCTCGCTGAGGCTCTTTCAATAGCAAGGTAAATTTATTTAATAGAAAAATATCTTCATCATAAAAAGCCGGTTCCATAGAACGGTTATTGATTCTTCCTGGTTCAATAATAAAAGAGCGAATAATTATGATGCTTAAAGTAAAGATTATAACTAATTTTAAAGTTTTGACAAAGTATAGGACAAAATTACTATTCATGATATTATTATAGCATGGAAAACCTAATTTTTGGAATACAAGCTATTAGTAAAGGTATGAGTTTTACTATAAAAAGTATATTACAGTATCAATTATTTTGGGGTTTTGCTATTGGTTTTTTAGTGTCTACTTTAGTGCATGGTTTTCTAATTAGTGATAATTATAAACACATACCTATTATTCTTTTTCGTAACAGAGCTCATAGTTTTCAAAAGATTCATAAAAAACAAGGAGAAAAAGGCCATGCTTTTACCGCTTCCTTTGATACTTTTATTAAAACTGTTAATAAAGTAAGATTTGTTTTTGCTTTATCTTTTTTATTGTTTATGATTATAGTACTTCTAGCTTTATTAAGATTCTAAAATTATAAAGGTGGCAACATATGGTCAGACCATGGCTTTTTCTACTGTTATTAGTGTTATTGGTAAAATAAGTAAGACCTTGGGAAAATTAAAAGTTTTTGATTCCAGAAAAGAAGCAATTGAATGGCTAGGCATAGAAGATTATAAATAAATTTAAAAATAAAAAATGAAAAAAAACAAATTAAAACAAAATAAAAAAATTGAAAACAAAAAATATTTATTAATAATTATTAGTTTATTAGTTTTTATTTTTTGTGGACTACTGACTTCAATGGTAACTGAAATTTTTAGAGGAAAACAGTTTTTGTATATATTATTAGGAGGTGGTGGTGCTTTTTTAGTGTTGGGCATTGCTTTAATTTTATTAACTAAAAAGTTAGAAGTATCAAAGGCCAATAAAGTCTTTTTATATATGACTGGATTTTCTGCTCCAGCATTTTTAATAGGAACAGTTGGCCATAATTTGCTTTATGCTTTGGGAACTGTAATAACTGAAATTTCAGTTTTGCCATATATAGTTAGTGCTTTTGAAGTTGCTTTTTTCTTCTTAGCCGTGCCAGTTTGTCCTATTGGATTTATTGTAGGAATAATTGGGAGCGTAGTTTATTTAATAAAAAAATGATATAATACTTGCATGAGTGTTATTGAAGTAAATAATCTTAAAAAACATTTTGGCAAGGTAAAAGCCGTAGATGGCATCTCTTTTAAGGTAGAAAAAGGTGAAATTTTTGGGTTTTTGGGACCAAATGGAGCAGGTAAAACCACTACAATTCGAGTAATGATGGATTTTATTCGGCCAACTGAAGGAGATGTAAAGATTTTGGGAAAAGATGCACAGAAAAATACAGTAGAACTTAAAAAAAATATTGGGTTTTTATCAGGTTCTGTTAATTTATATAAAAAGTTAAGTGGCCAAGCTCATATTGATTTTTTAAAGAAATTAAATGGAGAAAAAGATATTGCTGATGAATTGGCTAAACGATTTGATTTTAACCCGGAAATGAAATCAAAAAAGCTATCTTCAGGAAACAAACAAAAGTTGGGAATTATTTTGGCTTTTATGAATGAGCCAAATATTTTAATTTTGGATGAGCCAACCAATGCTTTGGATCCGCTTTTACAAAATGAAATGTATGAATTAATGGAAGAGGCTCGGGACAGAGGCGCTACTGTATTTATGTCTTCTCATAATTTAGCTGAAGTAGAAAGAGTGTGCGACCGAGTTGGTATTATTAAAAAAGGAAAAATGGTAGCAATAGAAGACATGGTAGGCTTGAAAGAGAAAAAGATTTATACGATTAAGGCTTTTTTTGGAGAAGAAATTGATGAAAAAGAATTTAATTTAAATGGTGTTCAGATTGATAGACATCATTATAATAATTATACATTAAAAGTTAAGGGTGATATTGATGAGATAGTAAAGAAAGTTAGTAAATATAAATTAAGAGATATAGAAATTGCGCAAGCAAGTTTAGAAGATATATTTTTGGAATATTACGAATAACAATATGTGGGCAATATTTTTACGATTAATTAAAGACAAAAAAGTATCTATTATAGTGTATTGTTTAGCTACGGCTTTATTTGTATGGATGTATGTAGGAATGTTCCCTACTATCAGTGAACAATCGGAAGAGTTTGAAGCAGCTTTTAATAGTTATCCTGAAGAATTTTTTCAGGCCTTTAATATAGAAGAGCTAAGTTTTGATACTATAGAAAAATTTTTGGCCATAGAGCAATATAGCATAGTGTGGCCAATTATGGTTTTATTTTTTGTTATTTCTTTTGCTGGCGTAGCTCTATCTGGGGCAATTGAACGAGGGGTGATTGAAAATGTCCTGGCTAAACCAGTTTCTAGAATGAGAATATTTTTTGGCCGTTATTTAGCTGGGCTTATCGCCTTAATTATTTTTACGGCTGTTTCAATTTTTTCAATTATTCCGTTATGTGAGTTACACAATGTAGAATATAATGCTTCAGCCCACAGCTATATGTTTATTATGGCTTTGTTATTTGGCTGGGCAGTGTATAGTATTGCTATGATGGTATCGGCTATGTTTTCTGAAAGAAGTAAGACTTATATGATAACTGGGTCAACTATACTTTTAATGTATGTGGCAAATTTAGTTTCAAGCTTAATTGAAGAATTAGAAAATTTAAAATATGCTTCTTTTTTTTATTACTTTGATTATAATGGAGCCATAATCCATGAGGAGCTCTATGGTGTTGGCGTAACAATATTTATTGCTGTGGCTATTGTTTGTACTTGTATTGGAGCATTATGGTTTAACAAACGTGATATCGCAGTTTAATTTTTAACTTACCTCATCCCTCTGACTCCCTTCTCCTCGTCAGGAGAAGGGAGAACTCAAAAAATAGGGCTTCCCCTCGCACGCGAAGTGGAGAGGGGGACCCGCCCGCCTCGCTACGCGAAGCGTTGCGGGCGCGGCAGGGGGAGAGGATAAAAAACTATGGACAAATTATACGAGGATTCAGAAACAGGGTGCTGTAAAAAGTTTAATCCTGAACCCTGGGATGAAAAAGAGATAACTTTTAATGAAAAGTTGTTTATAAAAGACAAAGTAACTAGTCTTTTTCATATTCCAATTAATTTTGGCAGTAAAATGAAAAAAAATGTTGAGTTGATTATGAAAGCTAAAGCTCAACCAGAAGAACCTTTAATGCTTAGTGATGAATGTTCGTTATTTGGCAGTGATTTATATATTCATACTACCAAGGATGTACCAGGCGCAGAAATGGTAAAAATTTCTGGAACATATTTAACAAAAGTATTTGAAGGAAGTTTTAAGGATATGAAAAAATGGATTGATGAGATGAATAAATATGTAGAGGGAAAAGGTAAGAAGGTAAAAAAGTTATATTTTTTCTATACTACCTGTCCTAGATGTGCTAAACATTATGGCAAAAATTATACTGTAATTTTCGCTGAAATATAAATAATTATA
>JBDRII010000096.1:0-9624 GCA_043816085.1 Patescibacteria group bacterium
AATACTGATGCAGGGGAAGAAGCTAAAAAAGTTGTAAAAGATTTAACTAGTCAGTTTGAACTTTATCCTGAATTATAATTATGGCTAAATTATTATCTGGCAAAGAGTTATCTTATGAAATTTTAGAAGACTTGAAAGACAAGATTGCGGATTTTCGAATTAAGCCATCTATGGCTGTTATTATGATAGGGTTAGATTTAGAGTCTGAAGGATATCAGAAATTTTTAGAAAAAGCTCGGGATATGAAAATTAATGTAGAGACTTTTGCTTTAGAAGAAGACACAGCTCAAGAAGAAGTGCTAACTTTAATTGAAAAGTTAAATAATAATAAAAAAATTCACGGAATATTATTGCAACTACCTGTGCCAGAAGACATGGATGAGAATAAATTAATAGATTTTATTGACCCGGAAAAAGATATTGAAGGATTTTCTCCAGAAAATTTAGGCTGGCTAAGTTTAGGCGAGCCAAAAGTAATTCCTTCAACTTCTCAAGCTATTTTAAAACTTTTAGAAAATACTAGAATTTCTATTGTTTCTAAACAGGTTTGTATTTTGGGAGATAATAATTTTTTAGCCCGGCCTCTGGCGCAAACATTTTTAAGTTTAGGGGCTAGCGTGTCAGTAATAGATAAAATAAAGGAGGCAGTTACACAAAAGGCAGATATTTTAATTTGTAATCTGGATGATCCTAATGTAATTAAAAAAGAAATGGTTAAAAAAAATGCAGTAGTAATTGATGTAATGGGTGATGTTGATTTTGACGATGTAAAAAAACAAGCTTCATATATTACTCCTTGGCCAGAAGGCGTGGATTCTTTAATGACAGCTGCCCTTTTAACTAATGCTTGGAAAGCAATGTTGCGCGTTGAGGGATATGAGGATGAGGGGGATATTTCATAAATGAAAATGAAACAACTGCGACAATATCGTGATAGAGTAGTAGGAAATAATATCAATTCGACTTTAAGGGAACGAAATGCCAGTGTGGATAATCCTCCTTTTAGAGTTGATAGGGGTTTAGCCGACTTAGAAGAGGAAATGGGAGAAATACCCCAGTCGTTCTGGGGGGGTGAATTAGAAAAAACAAGGACTGTCCGAGAGTATGCTAGCCATAGGCTACAAAAGTATATAGAAAGAGGAGAAAAAGAAAAAGTTAGTGTATTGGAATTTGGTTGCGGCAGAGGCAGCTTGCTTCTTGATTTACACAAGTCTTTATCAGAAGAATTCGGAAGAGATGTTTGTGACAAACATTTATCCTTAACAGGAATTTCTTTAGGTGATTTTCGGGATTTGCCGGTTGCAGAAAATGACGAAGGCATAAGACGGGATTTAGAAGAAGCTGGCATTGATTATCAGATTCAAAGCATAGATAACTCAAGGGACTTTTTAAGGCAAATTGGAGGTCCCTATGATTTGATTGTTTCATATAAAACTTTTAAATTTTTGAGACCAGATAGAATGAGAGCTGAAGCTATCAAAATAGTATATCGGCTTTTGAAGAATAATGGTTTAGCGGTCTTAGCAACAGCTCATCTGATTAACACTGAGCCTGATGCAAAAATCGACAAACAAGAACATACAGGGCAAAAAAACAGAGCGGTTTTACGTCTTAATGACTATTTTGCCGAACGAGGATTAGAAGTTTTATTATTCGGAAGCCAGACCTTTGAATCTACAAATTTATTTATGAAGAAAAATAATAACAAATTTAGGATTCCGCCAATATTTGATGAAGAGGGCGATCAAATAAGCTTGCAAGATGTAAATAATATTTAATTTTAAATAATGAGTTTACAAATAGGAATAGTTGGGCTTCCCAATGTAGGAAAATCTACTTTATTTAAAGCTTTAACTAAAGTTCAAGTGGATGCTTCTAATTATCCATTTTGTACTATTGATCCGAATGTTGGTGTAGTAGCAGTGCCAGATGAGCGTTTAGACAAATTAGCAGAAATGTCTAAATCAGAAAAAGTGGTACCCACTACTATTGAATTTGTCGATATTGCTGGTTTAGTTAAGGGTGCGCATAAAGGAGAAGGGCTGGGTAATAAATTTTTAGCTAATATCCGCGAGGTTGATGCAATAGCCCAGGTTATTAGAAATTTTTCCGATGATGATGTTGTTCATGTCCACGGGAAACTTGATCCTAAAGAAGACAGCGAAGTCATTAATTTGGAATTAATAATGGCAGACCTTAAAATAGTTGAGGGGCATTTAGCTAAAGTTGAACGGGAAATTAAGGGGAATAATAAAGACGCCTTAAAAGAAAAGGAAGTATTGTTAAAAATTAAAAAAGCTTTGGATGAAGGAAAAATGGCTAGTTCTATTGAACTAGATTTAGAAAAAGAAGAACCGTTTTTAAAGCCCTTAAATTTACTTACAAAAAAGCCCATGCTTTATATTGTAAATGTAGATGAAGATCACAGCGAAAATGAAAAATTCTCTTTTTTAGAAAATTTTGTAACGATTTCTGCTAAAATTGAATCTGAATTAGCTGAACTTCCAGATAAAGAAGCGGTAGAAATGATGAAAGAGATGGGAATGAATGAATCTGGTTTAGATAAATTAATTAAAACATCTTATAAATTATTAGGTTTAATATCTTTTTTAACAACTGGTGAAAAAGAGAGCCGAGCCTGGACAGTAAGGGGCGGGGCTAAAGCTCCGGAAGCTGCTGGCGTGATTCATACTGATTTTCAAGAAAAATTTATTCGGGCAGAAGTTATAAATTGGCAAAAATTATTGGAAGCTGGCTCATGGTCAGCAGCTAGAGATAGGGGAATTTTAAGAATGGAAGGTAAAGATTACGTCACGCAAGACGGTGATACAGTTGAATTTCATCATTCTTAATATTACTAAAATTGTCCCACCCCTAAAGGGGCGGGACAATTTATTGTTTTTAATTTCTTTAACCCAGAAAATGAATTTCTCGTAAAACTTTAGCGCCTTCCCGGCCATAAAGGATGGGCGCGTGAAAGGATTTTTGTTTTATATGCAAACGATGTATTTGATCATTTATATTCCAAGCAGGAAAAGCAATAATTAATTTTGCATCTGGTTTAATTATTCTTTTAAGTTCGTCTAAAGCTTCGTTATAAAAATCTTGCATTTCATTTTGAATGCTTTGAATATTTTTAGCATTGACATTAGATGGGCCTAGATTAACTTCAGTGATAATTGCGTCAAAAAACTTTTTTTTGTAATGTTGAGATGATTTGGTTGCATCAATTTTTTCAATTTGAAAATTTATATCAGATAGGGAGAAATTATTTTTCAGCCATTCAATATTTTTTTTAGTATCATTTATAGCTTTATTAGAAATGTCTGATCCATATAAATTTTGATATCCTAGTATGGCGGCTTCTTGCAAGATTGTGCCTGATCCACAAAATGGATCTAAAATATTTTCGTCTTTATTTGTTCCAGAAATATTTATCATTATTTTAGCAATTTTTGGTGGCAGCATTCCGGATTTAGGATCTGCAGCTGGGCGGCCATAGTCTAGCTTTGAGTATAGTTTAAAATCTTGAACTGTTAAGGTTTTTCCAATAATATAATTATCTTGATTTTTTATTATTAAGAAATCTACCCCGCCTTTGTTTAATATTTCTTTTTGGACAATTACTGAAGACAGGTCGGGTTCTTTTGATTCAACAAATCTAACTTTTTTGCCTTCTTGTTTTAAGGCTTTTTTTATTTCTAATCCAAGCTTGAAAAATTGTTTTGAGAATTTATCAAAACCATATCGGCTAAATCCAAAATATATTTTTTCCTCTGCTAATGGAGATAGATTTTCTAAAAATATTTTAGTATCAATATTGCTTGTTTCACTAATTAATTCGCCAATTTTAACGGTTCCACCCAATTTTTTTTGGATATTAGTAATGTTTTTTTCCTCTGATTCTATGATTAAACATTGATCTGATTGAAAGTAGACGTTTTTTTGGGGTAATAAAGAAGTTATCTCTAGAAGAGATAATTCAGGGTTTTTTCCTAAAATAAAGATGTATTTGTTATGTGGCATCTCTTTGTTGTTTTCGATATTGTCTTCTTAAACGCCTTGCAGTTGGGTAAATATTTGCGGGGAACACAAGCTCCATGAAAGATCTAAGACTTTTAGTTTCAAATAATCGGGCAATGGCATAACGTACATCATCAGCTTTTTTTTCTTGCATTTTTTGATAGGCGGTTTGGTCTTTTTTTGGTGAAGGCAAAAAAATCATTACTTCTTCATATCTTTCAATTGGTTTCCCCCCTTGCAGTGGATTTTCAATATTTTTAATATAAAATTTAGCATAATTTACTTTTCCTCCTCCTCCACCACCTTTACTTTCAATTTTTTCTCCTGGCAGTGGGGTACGAGTGAATTTTATTATTTTTATCTCTGTTCCATTTTGTCTGGCCTCATTTTTTAGGGATTGGATAAAATCAGCAATTATTTGGTGATCTTCTGTTGTTTTTCCATCGTCGGTTTGGATTTCAACTCTTTCTCCTATTTGTTCCATGGAAGCTTCTAGACAAACTGCTCTTCTTTGAATATCTTTGATATCTGTTGGATCACAATTCCTAACAATCATTTTTCGAAATACTTCTTCTGGTTTTTTAGTATCAACTGTCATAAAACCTGGAATTTTTTGTTCGCCAATTTTCATTTGAATGTTGGCCATTGATCCATTATCAGCAGCTTCTTCTATTTCAATTTCGTCTGACACTATATGTTCAAATAATTCTTCAATTGGCTGTTCTTCAGAGGTGGTTTGTGGCGATACAATTTTTTCATAATAATCAAAAGCTTTTTGGGCCAACATCATCATGATTATTTTACGACGGGCTTCAAAAGTATATTGTTTTCTTAGGCCTGGTTTTTTATCGGCTAATAAAGGATGAGTACCAACAGCATATTGGAAAAGCTCTAATAAATTTTTTGGCCTCTTTATTTTATTTAGTTGATCTAATTTGCTGATTTCTTCAGCTACTCCCATTCCAGCTGCTAGAGCTTCTTTTTCAATTGCTTTTAAAAATTGGTTAACTTCATTATTCATTTTATTAAAGTCCCTAATGCCCAAATGTTTTTCTACTTGTTTTAAAGTACATTTATAGCTTGCTCCAGAAGACTCACCATAAAGTACGGCTTTCATAAGATTGGGTTCATCAGGATCAATGCCTCCGGCGAAATTATACATTGTCCTTATCAGGTTTTTTAAAAATGGGTTTCTTAGTAATTCCTTTAAGGATGATTTTGAAATTTTCCTTAGATCAGCGCTTTCAATAGCCGCCACTCTAAGCCAAGCCTCGGGATAGTTTGATCCGATTGACTCTACATCTTCTTCTAAGTTTGAATATTTCAAAGCCTTTTTAATATCAGGCGTGCTAATTTGATTACGCTTGATAAATTCTTGATAAAATTGATTAACTTCGTCTAAATTTTCTTTTTTAATATTGCGCAATTTTTTCATCGTGTTATTTTCAGCTTGCCTCTGTTCGGATGATAAGAAATTTTTGTATAAATTTCTGATAAGTTTGATTTTTTTGTAAACTTCACGAGTTGATAATTGGTATTCGATTAAAATTTTAATATCATCTGAGCCTTGTTCTAATCTGCCAGCTAATTTATATTCTTTACCAGCACAAATTAATTTGCCTTCGTTTAATAAAGTTAAGGTTTGGTTATGGTCAAGATTAATTGGCTTGATCTGATCAATTTCCGGGTCAATGGGGTAGGCAATATCAGAGGGGCTTATTTCAGCAACACAAAAAGTAGTGGTTTCAGTTGCGGCTACTCCGTCTTTGGTAGTAACTGGGTTAGACAAGCCGCCGACGTTTTTTAATGGTTTGACTGGTCGTAGATGGGTTTCATTTAGCATCTTTCTGGTAGCAGCAGCAAATATATCGTCGTCGTCAATTTTTTGACTACCACCAATCGGAATAATTTGTCCTTGTTTGTCTGTTCCTTCTAAGCCAAGACCCCAGATAGTTTTGGTAAAATATAATTCTTTGGGATCGGCATTATCAGGAATGTCTTCAGGCGAGGAAGATTGCAATATAATAATACGGACCTTTTCTAGGCCGTTTTCTTGTTCTCTCCCTTCATTATGTTCTAGAGGTGCTTTTGGTTGTTCAAATGATGATTTTGGTTCCATAGTATGCTAATTTTACCATATTTTGAAAGAAAAATCAAGGGTTTTGACAAAAAAATCAGGACATGATAAAGTATTTTTACTAATAAATTAAAGGTTATTCCTTATGTCCAAACCTCATTTGCATGAGGGGTGAATGACCTAAACAGGAGAAAAAATATGGAACATTATGAACTGCTTTTTATTGTGCCTGGTTCTTTAACAGATGAAGAAGCACCAGAGACCATTTCCAAGGTTAAAAAATTATTAGAAGACTTGGAAGGCAAAATTATAAAAGAGGAAAATTGGGGTCGCAAAACATTGGAGTATAAAATCGACAATCAAAGCCAGGGTACTTATGCTTGGTTTGAATTTGATCTGGCAACAGAAAAAATAGCCGAGGTCAATAAAAGGCTTAGATTATCAAGAGAGATTTTAAGATTTTTAGTAACAAAATCAAGAGTTATTACTGAAGAAGAAATTAGAAAAGACGAAGAAGTAAAAAAGAAAATTGAATCTAAGAAAAAGGACAAAGTAAAAGAACAGTTAGCTGAAGCTGAAAAAGAAAAGGAACCAGAAAAACAAGCACAAGTAAAAGAAGAGAAGCCCAAGGCTAAACCAAAACCTAGCATTAGCATGGATGATTTAGATAAAAAGTTAGATGATTTATTAATCGACGATCTAAAATAATAATTAATATTTATTTTTATGGACTTAAATAAGGCAATGATAATTGGGCGGATGACCCAAGATCCAGAACTTCGAACAATCCCTTCTGGTCATAGTGTAGTTTCTTTTGGTCTGGCTACTAATCGAAAGTGGAAAGGTAGCGATGGTCAAATGCAAGAAAAGGCTGATTTTCATAATATCGTAGCTTGGCGAGGTTTAGCTGAAACTATTGCAAAATATACAAGCAAAGGAAGCCGGCTTTACATTGAAGGTCGTTTAGAAACCAGAACTTGGGAAGACCAAAATGGTGTAAAAAAATATCGAACGGAAATTATTGCCGATAGCATGATCATGCTAGATAGTAAAAAAGATGCTTCCCCTTCTAGCCAGGAAAGCGCTCCTCAACCCAAGGTTAATAATTCTGATGAGGAAATTTCAGTAGAAGATATCCCGTTTTAAATAAATAACTTACCTCAACCCTCTGACTCCCTTCTCCTCGTCAGGAGAAGGGAGAACCCAAAAAATAGGGTTCCCCCTCTACCACGAAGTGGAGAGGGGGACCCGCCCGCCTCGCTACGCGAAGCGTTGCGGGCGCGGCAGGGGGAGAGGATCTTAAAAAATATGAGAAAGAAAAAAAAGCCAGTAAGAGAGCCAAAAGACAGATTTTGTTATTTTTGCGCTAATAATATTAAGGACATTGATTATAAAAAGGCTGACATGATTCAAAAGTTTACTTCAAATTATGCTAAAATTTTGCCAGCCAAGAGAATGGGTACATGTGCAAAACATCAACGAAAATTGGCTACAGCAATAAAAAGAGCCAGATACATGGCATTGCTGCCGTTTACTAATCGATAAAAGTATCGACAAATAAAAATAACACGGGATATAGAGCTCCCGGGTTATTTATTATATACAATTTTTCTGTTATAATATCATCATGCAAAAAAGGACAAAAATAGTTTGTACAATTGGCCCAGCCTCTGAATCTAAATCAGTTTTAGAAAAAATGGCTAAAGCAGGAATGAATGTAGTTCGGCTTAATTTTTCTCATGGCACATATAACCATCATGAAAAATTATTAAAAAATATTAGAGCAGTTTCCAAAAAATTGGATCAGCCCATAGCAATTATGCAGGACCTTCAAGGCCCTAGAATTAGAGTTGGCGAAGTGGAAAAAGATGGTTTAGAGCTTACTAGAAAAGAAAAAGTAATATTAGTACCTGATACTTGGATGAAAAAGAAAGATTTGCCAAAAACAGTTAAGCCCATTCCTCTTGGATATCATAATCTTTATAAATATTTAAAGCCTCGAAATCATATTTTAATAAATGACGGTTTGATTGATATTAAAGTAGAAATGGTAGTAGATAAAATGATTTACGGCACAGTTATTAAGCCAGGTATAATTTTTTCTAGAAAAGGCATTAATATCCCGGGAGTAGAGATTAGCGCCCGGCCACTTACTGACAAAGACAAACAAGATTTAAAATTTGGGTTGAAACATAATATAGATTATGTGGCTATGTCTTTTGTAAAAAATGCTGACAATATTAAAAGTCTAAAAAAATTAATTCCCACTAAAAGCAAAGTTAAAATAATTGCTAAAATTGAAACAGCTCAAGCTGTTAAGAATTTTGGTGCAATATTAAAACAAGCTGATGGCATTATGGTTGCTAGAGGGGATCTTGGTATCGAGCTTCCTCCATCTAGAGTTCCTTTACTGCAAAAGGAATTTATTATTAAATGTATGTATGCGGCTAAGCCTGTGATTGTAGCTACGCAGATGTTAGATTCTATGATATTAAATCCTAGGCCTACCAGAGCAGAGGTGAGTGACGTAGCAAATGCCGTAATTGATCATACTGATGCAGTCATGCTTTCTGGTGAGTCTGCCTATGGTAAATATTCAGTGGAAAGCGTCAAAATGATGAATAAAATTATTAAGCGGACGGAAAATTCTGTTTTTGATGACTTGCCGGCTCATTATTTAAAAATGAAAAAATATACAGTGGAAGATTCAGTATCAGTAACTGTAAATGATTTAGTTATTGAAAATAAAGCTAAAGCTATAATTGTGAATTCTATTTCTGGCCTGACTGCTAGAATGATATCTAGGCACCGACCAGAAACAAGGATTATTGTGTTAACTGATGATGAAAAAACAAGGCAGCAAATGTCATTAATTTGGAGTGCTGAAGCCCATTATCTTTCTAGGTGTAAAACTTTAGATGAATTAATTGATAAATCAGTAGAGCTGGCTAAAAAAAAGAAGTTAGTGAAAAAAGGAGACATAGTAATTTTTGCTACTGGCCAACCTTTGGCTAAATCTCAACATATGAATTTAACAAAAGTACAAGTAATATGAGAAATCAAAAAAATATTCTTTGGTTTAATGAACTTAGCAACAAGGACGTAGGTTTAGTTGGTGGAAAAAATGCATCTCTGGGTGAGATGTATAATAAATTAACTAAAAAGCAGATAAATATTCCAAATGGTTTTGCTGTTACTGCTAATGCATATCAATATTTTTTAAAAGAGGCTGGGATTGACGATGATATTAAAAGAATATTAGAAGGATTAGATACTCATAATTTAAAACAACTGGCAAACAAAGGCCGCAAAGTAAGGGAAACTATTTTAAGCGCAGAGCTGCCAAAAGACTTGGAAGAAGAAATTAAAAAAGCATATAAGAAACTGGGTGGCAAAGACGTGGCTGTTCGAAGTTCAGCTACGGCTGAAGATCTTCCAGATGCTTCATTTGCAGGGCAACAGGAAACTTTTTTAAATATTAGAGGCGGATACGAAGTAATGCTTGCTGTTAAAAGATGTATGGC
>JBDRII010000097.1:0-7721 GCA_043816085.1 Patescibacteria group bacterium
CCACAATAATATTTTTGACCAGGATCTAAATTATTAATTTTTGGGGTATTAACAGTAACATATTTTTCGATATAACCACTTTGATTCCAATCTTCGTCTGTTACTAATTCATCCCAGCATCTAACAGTATAACCTACTAAATTAGTAGCGGCCGGGACTGTCCAGGACAAATTTAATTTTCCTTTTTTAGGAGTAATGGCAAGATCAGTAATTTGAGCTGGCTGGATTTCCGTGGTCCAAACTTCTCCGCCAGTATTGGCGTTGTATGTTCCAACATATAGATCATTTTCAAAATTTACCATATTTCCCCGCCAATTATTAGCATCGCCAAAGCCACCTGGAGAAAACGGTTCATAGTAAGCCCCATTGCTAGTACGCCAAATTTCCGTACCATTAATATTATTATAGGTGCTGAAAAATAACTGGTTATCTATTTGCAGGGGATATAATATTATATTTTCCACATCCATATAGTTAGTGCCATCTTTATCTAAATAGGCTGGATACCAATCGCCTGTTTCTCCGGTGTCTGAATAATATACATTTCCACCGCTGGCATTATCTTGGGAAAAAATTAATAAATAATTATTAAAAGTAATTAATCGAGCCAATTGATCAACATCGTTATTTGAGGTATAGGTTATTTCTTCCCAATTTTGGCCATCACTTGTCCGCCATAACTTATTAAATAACCCCGTGTATAGATTGGCATAATTTTCTATACCATATAAATAACCGTCAAATTCCATTAAATAAACATAAGCGGAATTAGAAAAAGTTCCAGGGCTAACTTCGGTCCAATTAATACCATTGGCACTGCGAAAAACTTTAGTGCCATTAACAACATCAAAAGTAGTAATATAAACATAGCCGCCAAAATTTTGAATAAAAGCCATTATCTGGGAAGGACCGGGATTAATAGTAGCCTGGTTCCATGCCCAGCCTCCATCTGAATAATAAAGTTGAGCTCCACCGGCATTGTTAGTAGCAATATAATACCGCTCTTCATATCCTTCCCGGCCGTCTTCATATATAAGTCCGGTGCGGTTAGCAGCTGCACCCATGCCATCTGATCCAGCTTGAAACCAATCGGCGCCATTATCTGTCCGCCATAATTCTAAACCAGTAGTATTATTTTGAATAAGGGCAAAAAATTGATCATCAAATTCTTTTAATTCAGTTATCCGTAAATTATTCAAATCGTCGTTAAAGTCAGGATCAAGCTCAGTCCAAGTTTGGCCATCTTGACTTTTAAAAAGGGGTACACCATTACCAAAAACACCAGTGCGCAAATATAAAGAACCATGATATTCCACTAAAAAATGATCTTGGTAATTAACATTACCAAAACCATCTTCCCCGATTTGGGACCAATCATAATAGTCTATGGCAGCAAAAGCAGAGAATGGAAATAATAATACTACAATAAAAATGTATATATATCTGACCATTTGCCTTTATTATTTTTATTATATATAGCTCGAACCTTTACTTTATAAATTTCACCGGAATTTAAAATGGGTACAACTAAAGCTGTGTCTTCTGTTTTTAAATTATATAAAACATTGTCGTAAGAATCATATATTTTGATTAAATAAGTTATGTCTTTGCCCCGAACTACTTTCCATGAAAAATCAGCACCGCCGACTGTGGTATTTTGTGTGGCCAGAAGCTCCTTAACTTTAGCCGGTTTGGTTCTAAATTTTTTAATTTTTGACCACTTGCCTTTTAAGCCGCCATTAGTAACGCCCCTTACTTTTACTTTATAAGGTTTATTTGATTTTAAATATATTTTATTTGTTTTATTCTTAACTGTCTTTCTGGTTTTAGTTACTTTTTTAAAAATTTTTATTTTCTTTTTTTTATTAGTCATGAGTTTCACATAATACTTGTCTGCATTGGCATCAGCTGTCCATTTTACTCTAACTGAATTAACTTTTCTTTTTTTCTCGGGAATTTTAACTCCCTTTATTTTAGATGGAGTTATTTCTAATTCTTCTTCTTCCTCAGGGCTGATATCTACATACCAGATTTCTCCGGCCCCACCTGAAATTTTCGTTGTGCTAATCATTAAATTGTCTTCAAAAATAGCAAATTGAGATCCAAGAATATTTGTAACTTCACCAAAGCCAGCCGCACTTACCGCTATAAAACTATCTGACTCAACTTGAAAAATAGCCAGACCATTAGCATTGTCGACTGAAGAATAAAGCACGCCCTCATCTGATATAGTATAATCTCTAATATTTGTATAAGCTGGATCTAAAGTATTGTTTAAAGTGTATGCTGTACCATTAGTTGTTGTGTAAAATTTTGCTCCATTATTATTTCGAGACCCAATTATTAATTGATCCTCAAGCTCGATCATACCATAAAAACAAATATTATTAGCATCACCTAAACCATCAGCAGTAACTTGCTCCCAGCTGCCGCTAAGAGGTTTGCGCCAAATTTGAGCTCCAGTAGTATCATTATAAGTGCTAACGTATATTCGGCTATCAAAATCAACCATATTTCCAATAAAGGCATTATTAGCATCACCAAAACCATCTGAATCGGTTTGGGTCCAAACAGTGCCATTAGTGGTATACCACAATTCTGTTCCAGTAACTGTGTTCCAGGTGCCAGCCAGAAGCATGCCTCCGCCAGCATATAATTTTACTATACCTTTATTATTTGTATCACCAAAACCATTTAAACTTACTTGGCTCCAATCCGTGCCATTGCTGGTTTTAAATACAGCTCCGCCTAAGAGGGCATTATAGGTTGAAACATACAACTCACTATTGAATTCCTGGAAATCATAAATGAATGAATGAGGAATACCAACAAAACCAGAAGTATTTACTTGAGTCCATGTTTCTAAATCTGAAGTGCGATAAATCTCGGCACCGTCTGTTAGATTCCAGGTACCAGCATATAAATAATCTCCAAATTCTTCTAAAGCATAAATAGCACCATTATTAATGTTTCCTAGGCCGTCTTCACCTGTTTGGGCCCAATCTAAAGCAGCAGCTGAAGTTAATTTAGGTGAAATTAACATAAAAACAAAAAACAGGCTTAATAAGCCTGCCCTAAATAAGACTTTCATATATTTTTTCAAATAATTAATTATTTTATCCATCCTCCATTAATATAATTATTATGTATATTATAACATAAAAATAAAAAACCTCCAATAAAATATTGCGGGAATGTATAATAATAACCCGGGGTACAGTGCCCCCGGGTTATCGTACAAGTATATTATTTTTGCTTACCTTCTATAATTTCGGTAGCTACGTTGCGGGGGACTTCTTGATATTCAAAGAATTCCATGGAATATGAAGCTCGACCCTGGGTAAGGGATCTAAGCTGAGTAGCATAGCCAAACATAGAAGCTAAGGGAACTTTTGCTGCCACAACTTTATTTTGCCCCCGATCAGTCATTTCTTCTACTTGGCCTCTTTTAGAATTTAAATCTCCTATTACGTCTCCCATAAATTTTTCTGGCGTAATAGCTTCTACTTTCATGATTGGTTCTAAAATAACAGGACTAGCTTTTTTAACAGCTGCTTTAAAAGCCATGGAACCAGCTATTTTAAAAGCAGCTTCAGAAGAGTCAACATCATGGTAGCTTCCATCAGTAACTGTGGCTTTGATATTTAAAATAGGATACCCAGCTAAAACTCCGTTGTCTAGAGTTTCTTTAATACCTTTATCAATAGAAGGAATATATTCAGAAGGAATGTTTCCACCTTTAACTTTATTTTCAAATTTGTAATTCATGCTTTCATCTTCCCCTTTGTCTTCAGCAGTCAATGGAGCAATAGTTACAAAACAATGGCCATATTGTCCCCTACCACCTGACTGTTTGATAAATTTACCTTCAGCACTAGCTTCAGCAGTAATTGTTTCTTTATAAGCAACTTGAGGGGCACCGATATTTGCCTCAACATTGAATTCCCTTTTCATTCGATCAATAATAATATCTAGATGAAGCTCACCCATGCCGGAAATAATAGTTTGGTTTGTTTCTTCATCTGTCTTGATTCTAAAAGTAGGATCTTCTTCAGCCAGCTTGCCCATAGCCATACCCAGTTTTTCCTGGTCAGCTTTAGTTTTTGGTTCAATAGCAATAGAGATAACTGGTTCAGGGAAAACAATTTTTTCTAATAATATTTTATGTTCAGGCTCACATAATGTATCTCCAGTTACTGTTTGCTTTAAGCCAACAGCTGCTCCAATATCACCGGCTGTAATTTCCTGAACTTCTTCCCGGGCATTAGCATGCATTCTTAAAAGCCTGGAAATTCTTTCTTTTTTACCAGTAGTTACATTATATACATAAGAACCTGATTTTATTACACCTGAATAGACTCTAATAAAACAAAGCTTTCCTACAAATGGATCAGTAGCAATTTTAAAAGCTAGAGCAGCTAAAGGTTCTGAATTTTCTGGTTTTCTGGAAATTTTCTTGGTATCATCATCTGGATCTTGGCCTTCGGTTGGAGGAAGCTCTAATGGAGATGGCAGAAAATCACATATTGCATCTAACAATGGTTGGACACCTTTATTTTTAAGTGCAGAGCCAGTTAGCACTGGAACGATTTCATTGGCAATTACTGCTTTTCGTAAAACTTTTTTTAATTCACTAACTTCTATTTCTTTGCCATCTAAATAATCGTTCATTAATTTTTCATCATTTTCAGCGATGGCTTCAACTAACTTATTTCTAAATTCTTCTACCTTGTCTTTCATGTCTTCGGGAACATCTATTTCTTCAATTTCTTTTCCCATGTCATCTTTATAGATATAGGCCTTTTTTTCAAATAAATCAATAATACCTTGAAAATTTTCAGCAGCGCCAATTGGTAGTTGAATAGGATGAGCTTTTTTGGTTAGTCTTTCATGAATAGAATCTAGATCAAAGTAAAAATCTGCGCCTGTTCGGTCCATTTTGTTTATAAAGCACATTCTGGGAACTTTATATTTTTCAGCTTGATGCCAAACTGTTTCAGATTGGGGCTCTACTCCGGCAACACCGTCAAATACTACTACACCACCGTCTAAAACACGAAGAGACCTTTCTACTTCAGCTGTAAAATCTACATGGCCTGGGGTGTCGATAATATTAATTCTTTTTTGATCTTTATCAGGAGTAGTCCAAAAGCATGTAGTAGCAGCTGAAGTAATAGTAATGCCCCTTTCTTGCTCTTGTTCCATCCAGTCCATTTCTGCTTCACCTTCATGAACTTCACCGATTTTATGCTTTTTACCTGTGTAATATAAAACTCGCTCGGTAACTGTGGTTTTACCAGCGTCAATATGGGCAATAATCCCAATATTTCTTGTTTTGTCTAAGCTAAACTCTTGAGCCATAGATATAATATGTTATTTTAATAAAAAATCTACAAAAAGTAGACTTAAATAGAATAGTATATTTTAATTCCTTTGTCAATAAAAAAGACCCCGAATAAATTCGGGGCCTTTAAAGCATTGTTTTTATTCTTCTTTTGGAGCAGCAGGTGCGGCGGGTGCGGCGGGAGCAGCAGGTTTTGGAGCTTTAGTTCCAAGATTTTTTCTTTTTACTAAGAAAAAATAAAGGATAGAAGCTAGCCAGTGGAATCCTAGGAAGAATCCTACGATTAGAACTGCTAGCCATGTTGATCTTTGTTCAAACTGTCTTTTTACACAATCAACAAGCATTATTACCCAAAAAACAAAGAATGCTAAACCAACTACCATGGCAACGATCCATAGAATAATTAAGCCAATTCCTAGACCTGCGCCTAAAGCAGCGTCAGTAGAACTGCCATAATCATCGTAATAATAATCGTCGTAATAGTCTTGAGCCTTTGAGGCAAACGGCAATAGTACGCCTGCTAGCGCAATTGCTTTAGGAAGAAATTTCTTCATAGTTTTCCTAATAATTATTAATTAAAGTTTATTGATATATGTATTATAGCATATTTTTTATAAACAAGCAATATAAAATTGTGGCAAATAAAGAAGGCAAGATTATATAATCTCGCCTTCAAAATATGTGAAAATAAAATTTTTAGGCAAAATGGGCAAAAGCTCGGTTAGATTCAGCCATTCTATGGACATCTTGGCGTTTTTTCATGGCTTCACCCTGATTATCAGAAGCATCCATTAATTCTAGAGCTAATCTTTCTCGCATTGGTTTACCTTTTCTGTTTTTAGCTGCAGTAATGATCCAGCGGCAAGCTAAGTTAAAACGACGATCTCCTTTTACTTCAATTGGAACTTGGTAGTTGGCTCCACCAATACGCCTGGCTTTTACTTCTAATGTAGGAGAAACATTTTTAATAGCTTTAGTAAAAACGTCGAAACCTGGTTTCTTGGTCTTTTTTTCTATAATATCAAAAGCATCATAAACAATTTGCTGAGCAATACTTTTATCACCATTTTCCATTATGTAATTAATGAACTTAGTAATAGTAGTATTATTGTATTTAATATCAGGTTGCATCTTTCTTTTTGGTGCTTGTTTTCCGCGCATATTATTTCATCGATTAATTATTCTTTATTTTCTTCGGCTGGAGCAGGAGCTGCTTCTCCGCCTTTTCCTTTTTTAGCACCATATAGAGACCTAGATCTCTTACGGCCGTCTACGCCAGAAGTGTCATAAACACCTCTAACAATGTGATACCGAACACCTGGAAGATCTTTTACTCGGCCACCTCTAATCATTACAATAGAATGCTCCTGTAAATTATGACCTTCACCAGGGATATAAGCAGTAACTTCCATACCATTTGATAACCGTACTCTGGCAATTTTACGTAAAGCAGAGTTAGGTTTTTTGGGAGTAACAGTAGTAACTTTAGTACATACCCCACGTTTAAATGGGCTGCCTTTGGGAGTCTCTTTTCTTTTTCGTTTAATTGTATTCAAAGTAGTCTGCAAAGCAGGTACTTTTGACTTTTTCTTGCTAGTTTTTCGTCCTTTTCGGACCAACTGTGATATTGTTGGCATAAATTTTAGTAAAATTAAAAAGCTTTATAGTGTGTATAAGCTTTGGAACCATAAAAATAATAACACTACCCTAATATTATGTCAATGTTTTGTGGAGGGCAACTTTAGGAAATTCGTGACATTGACTAGAGTCTGTATAACGACCGTCTTTTGACAAATCAAGTAGCTCTTTTACAGATTCTTCTTGATAATCTGTTGGAAAATAGCCTAAATTAAATCCATCTGCCCTTTGATATTCTTCCAACCCCCTTTGTTCTAGCCAGTCTTGATCGATCATCATTCTAAGTAGTGCTGGAATTTGAGTTTCTGTATGAATATAATCTGATCTTTGATCTCTAAATTTATTTTTAAATAAAATAATAATTTCTTCGATAGTTTTAAAAGCTAGGGTTCCAAAACCTTGTTTTCTATCATTAGTATTATCAACTTTTCTATTATAAAGATTCCAACCTCGATCGTTAAAATATCTAGCTGCAAATTTAACTATTTCTTTGCTTTCTGAATAAAAAGTAATTTCAATTTGTGAGGTACGGCGTTCATCCCTCTCATATGCGATCTCGCCATTAAATTCTTGACCTTTATATCTAAATTTAAAGGATTGAGTTTTTTCCACAAAGCCTCCTTCTTGAGTGTCTGATAATTCTGGGATTTTAAAATCAGCCGGGAGTATGGTTTCGGAAAATTTTGATTCTACCTTTCTTGTTGGATCTGGGTCGGGCATTTTATATGACTAAAATTTG
>JBDRII010000098.1:0-5209 GCA_043816085.1 Patescibacteria group bacterium
TCAGTTAATTGACACCCTACTAAAAGCAATACAAAAATACCTACGACCAAGTTTAAACCTAAAAACTTCATTTTTTTCATAATTTTGAATTAATTATTAACACTCTTATTGTAGTGCTATAAGAGTGTAGTAGTAAATAGATAATTGTGGATAAACCAAAAACACCCCACAAATACGGGGCGTTTATATAATACTCTTATTATTATTCCTATATTATTTTTTCTTAACTCGGTATCTTATTACAGTGTAATAATTATCCTCATTTCCTTTAAAATACATACCCGGGCCCTTTAAATATTCTTCTTCATGAGAATCTCCTTTTATTTCATATCCCTCATCTTCAATAAACTTTTTCAATTTTTCAATTGTCGGTGTCTCATTAGCATATGAACCAGGATGCAATATCTCGGCTACTTTGCCATATTCCCAAGTCTCAATTTTTACTCCATTTCCTAAATCTCTTTCCTCAATATCATTTGGCAGAGTTATACCATAATATCCAGTCCATTCTTCTTTAGGAGTATTAATATCAACTGGCCACCGGCCTTTAGGAGGAGACATTACTATGTTTTTATTTTCCCTTTTTAATTTATAAAACTCTTCAAATAAACTAGCAAAAGGCTTATTGCTTTTTGAATTTGGATCCCCTTCTACCTTAACAGCGAGCATTTTCTCATCTTTCATTTCTGTAATTCTGGGATCTATTAAATAATCATAATCAGCTAATTTAAAATCATTTCCCAAACTAATTAAAAACCACACCATCCCTAAACTTGATATTACCAAAATTACTAAAATAATTATTATAATTAATAAAATTTTAATTGATTTTTTCATAATTCTATTTCTATAATAATTTTTTTAATTTAGAAATATTTTTCCCCATTTCCCTTTCACCTTTTTTTAAAATAAACGGCCCTTTATTTTTTGTAAAATATTCCTTCCAATTAGACATCCCCCGCAGTTCAAAACTAGGACTAATAACAATATCTGAATGAGTAGTAGAATAATTGGCTAGATATTGCCGTGCAATATCCATACTTCTTTTAGAAATCTTAGAAAAACCTAAATCATCTTCATTAAAACTGTCAAAACTTTGGTAATTATCTAAATTAACAGACACTATAACCTGGGCACCCATTTCTTTTACAATGTCATCTGGAACGGGATTAGTAAGACCACCGTCTACTAAAACCATATTATTTTTAATATATGGCTTGAATAAAGCTGGAATAGATATGCTAGCTATAACTGCTTCTGATAATTTCCCTTTATCCAATATCACCTCTTCACCCTTAACTAAATCCGTAGCAATAATTTTAGTAGGAATTTTTAAATCTTTAAAACTGGCCCCCTCTAACCATTCATCTATAATCTTTTCTGCCCGTTCTCCTTTAATTATTCCACCCTTAAAAGAAGGCTGGACCAACCCCATTACCTTTTCTTTTTTCATTTCTAAACCAATCTGTTCTAACTTATCAATATCTTGATACAAAGCATAATGAGCCGCAATAAAAGCACCAATACTAGAACCAGCTAAATAACTTATTCTTATATCATTTTTTAGTAAAGTTTTTATTACTCCAATATGAGCGAGGCCCTTTACACCCCCACTTCCAAGTGCTAGCCCTAATTTCTTATTTTTCATATATCTATTATATCACATTAAACAAAGAAAGCCCGTCGAATAAAGTCACACGCTTAAATAGGCTTTTCTCTTTTTTTCGGGAAACTTTTCTATAGAATACCGCAGCATGGTTCGCGGCATTTTTTTTGAATATTTATGCAAAAATTTTTCTTCAGTTTTTAAATCTCGATTCCCAACCTCTCTTAGCATCCACCCCACAGCTTTGTGAATAAGATCATGCTCGTCATTTAATAACATCTCACTAATTTTTAAACCATCTTTATAATCATTCTCTCTAATAAAAGTAAAAGTAGCCATTACTCCTATCCTTCTTTCCCATAAACTTTTAGATTTAACTAGTTTATATAAAATCTTTCTGTCTTTATCCAATAAAAACTCTCCCACAATTCCTGGTGTAGTCACGTCCACTAAATCCCAATTATTTATATATTTTGTATTTTTTAAATATAAATCAAAAATTTCTTTCTGTAATTTTTGGGCAGAACAATGTTCTGCCCCTACTATTTTTTTTATATTTTTAAACTTATATAATAAAAATAAAGCAGCAGCCATCCGGTATTCATGAATTTCACTATGAAGCAATTTTTCTACATCTTTTAAATTTACCTCTTTATAATATTTACTAACAATTTTTCTAATTTGTGGTACTCTTAAACCAATAAAAACATCGCCTTCGCCATACTCCCCTTTTCCAGTCTTAAAAAACCGCTGCAAATTCTTGGCTTGCTTTGGATCTGCAAATTTTTCTAAATCTTTTTTAATTTTATTTAACAGCATATTATTATTTTAGCAAATTTTTGTATTTGGGGCTAATATAATTGTTTATTTTAGTATATTTGTGTTTTTCATGATTATAATAAATATAATTCAATTTTTCTTTAAAATTTTTTTCATTATCTATAATGTATTTCCAGGATCTATGACGCCAAATACGCTTTTTATATTTAATAATATTTAAAGTTTCATCTGATATCGATTTTGATAACTGCGGGCCTGCCTGCCGGCAGGCAGGTACAGTGCCCCGCAGTTATCATTCCCTTGAATGTGATATTTATCACATTCACATTCTACCCCACAAATAAATTTATAATCACTAATTTTATCTTTTTTTAGTAAATTTAATATATAATTCGCAGTTATACTTTTATAATCTCTTTCAAAATTTTCTATATCCTCTTTTTTGTTAAATTTAGCCATTAGATTTAAATGGCATGGAATTATCGAATATGTATATAAATCAAATTTATACTTTTTTTGATAAAAAAATATTTCTTTAATTAAAAAATTACATATCTTTTGACTATAAAATAATGGTATCTTTTTATGAGCACCAAATAATAAATAATAGACACTATTATCTTTTAATAAAAATTCACTCATAATTGTATACATAACCCGGGGGCACTGCACCCCGGATTATGCCTATATTTGATGTGACGCATAAAAAAACGCCCACTTAATTAGTTATTAAGAGGACGTTGAACAAATCTACCTTAACTATATTTCAATTATTTTAAGCTGTCAATAAATTCTGGCTCTATACTCAACTTGGTGGTGTATAAGTGAATAGCATGGCTGATCTTAGATAATAATAAGTAATTCTCTATAAAAAAATTATTTTTTATTAATAATATAAAAATAGGCCAGTATACCCCGAATAAATTCGGGGCCTGGCCTATTTTTTTTCTTTATTTTTAAAGGAGATTTATTAATTATTTAATATTTTATAATTTAATAAAAAATATTATTTACCCACACTCCAATATAATTTGTAACAATAATAACTAATACGGCAATAACTAAATGTTCCAAAACTACTGACCAAGTTTTTACATTTTTCTCTTGCCGACCAACATAAATACTAAATAAAACTATCATTAATAATCCCCAAACAATACTTACCCAAATGGCAACTTGTAAAGAAAATAAAACAAATGGCAAAATAAAACTTAAAGCAAAAATAAATTTAGAGAAAAATGTTGCCAAAGTCGATTCCCAAATTTCTTTATTTGAATGTTGATTTTCTGCTTCTTCACTAACATGTACCCCCAAAGAGTCAGACAGTGCGTCAGCAATAGCAATGATTAATATTCCTCCAATTACTACTACTTTAGAATGAGTACTAGAATTTAACCCCACAATCATGCCTAGGGTCGTAATAATTCCTGAAGTGAGTCCAAAACCAACTCCTTTTTTTATTGATGTTTTCATATATCAGAATCCTCCCAAACTACGTCACAATCAATAGCTGAAAATGAAAAATCTGTACACTGACCATCTCCTTGTCCGGTGATTCCACCATCAGGCGCACAAATCTTATTTCCATCCTTATCAAATAAAATATTATACATGTCACAACACGGTGAAGTGACATAATATGCGTCATCACCCTGATATGAACATTTATAGATATTTACAGCTTTGCCTTCTGATTTTAAATCCTCCATCCAATCCAGGCTACTAAAAACACATCCACAAATTAATAAAACCATAAAAACCACACAACTTATTAATATGAGTTTATAATTTTTCATGTTTTTATTTAAAATAATAATATATAACTACGCCACCGAAAACCTCCTCTAAAAAAGAGTTCCAGCTCCTGGTCTTCCACACCAAAAATGCAATAGCAGGCAAAATGATCACATAGGCCCACAATGCCTGCGGATTCTCAAGCCAATCCATGACACCTCCTTATATATATTCTAACAAAAACTTGACGCTTTTTCAAGATTAAAAGATAATAACTATAATGTTTACCCATAATATTGACCCAATCTTATTTTCATCCGGAATAATAACCATCAGGTGGTATGGCATTTTGCTTGCCCTGGGCATTGGTCTAGCAATTTTAATTACCAGATATTTCTTTAAAAAAGAAAAATTGCAGCCAGAAATAGTCTATGAATTAGCCTTTTATATGACTATCGGGCTTATTATAGGGGCCAGATTAGGTTATATCCTATTTTACAATCTAGATTACTATATAAACAATCCAGCCGCTATTATTAAAATCTGGGAAGGCGGACTTTCTAGCCATGGCGCTACTATGGGCCTATTAGTTGCTTATACTATCTTTTATTTAGTTCAAAAAAAACAAGATAAAAACTTAAAATTTTATAAATATGCAGATCTAATAGTAATATCATTTCCCATAGTCGCAGCCTGTGTTCGAATAGGAAATTATATAAATAACGAGATTTTAGGACGAGTAATGAGTGACGGGGCAAACAGACATCCTGTAACACTATACGAAGCTCTATCTAATATAATTATATTTATAATATTATTTCTAACTTATAAATACTATAAAAATAAAAAACCATATTTCATGGTTTTCTTTTTTGTGTTTATTTATTTTACTTCCAGATTTGGTTTAGAATTTTTCAAAGAATATCAAATTTTTTCAAACGGCCTAACCATGGGCCAGTGGCTCTCTATTCTTCCAATTATTATTTCTCTAATATATTTTATTTATATATTTTTCAAAAAAAATAGAGATAATTCATAAACTATCTCAAAATAAAATTTAAAAATACTCTGTTTTTAATATTAATATAT
>JBDRII010000099.1:0-20479 GCA_043816085.1 Patescibacteria group bacterium
TGTTTTTAAATTTTTACAATTTGGACACTTTGGATTATGTTTTTTTTGTCATTTTAGTCTATTTAACTAGTTAAATGTTTAATTCTTGGCTAAGCATAGCATAGAAAACAGCTTTCTAGGAGCCAATTTTCGAACGGTCTCTCGAAAAAGGGTGGGGTGTTGCTACAGCTGGTCTTCCTGTGGGTACTATCATTGTTCTTACTTTTATTTCCTCAGGCCGAGACATGGACCCATACTTCCGCAGCTTCGTCATCGGAAGCGGAGTTGGTCTAATAGCAGTTTGTCCCTTTCTGTATAAAGTCCTTCCTCTCATCCATGTATCTCATGGATGATCCAGGTCCGCAGTCAACCTCGTTCCACCCACCCGTAATGACTGCATTCCCCTTTAGGTATATAATAAATTGTATATCTAGATGGTAATATATAGCTCTTTTAAATCCTGGTCCAAATCCTTTCTCCTCTTTTCAGCAGGCAAGAGGGTAATAGCTAAATATTACTTTATTGCCTGTTGATCAGGAGAGAGAGGGTAAACAAATGGCTAAGAAGCTATTAAGGGTATTCATGTATATTGTTGGTGTAGTATGTATAGTATCGTTAATTTATTCGTATTGTTCCGGAAATGGTTTTTTCTGGAACATTGATGAGGTGGTAGATAATCTGAGCCTACTACCTTCCATAGGTTTTACATGTATATTATTTTTTTGTGCCCTAAGTATAGGTCATCTACTTCATGACATTACTAACCTATTTAGAAAAAATAGGACCAGGTCCACCGAGGACAAAAAGTGAACGCTGTACCGCACATCAACCCACAGCGAAAGGAGGAATCTCGGTGGTCAGCGTTTAATATAATTACTTTTAATATGCAATCAGAATTTTTTTTAATATTTATTTCAATGTTTTTTGAATATTTTTTATATTTTTGATATAATGCAATCATTATGAAAGAAATAATTATACCAAAACCAAATAACGATTCATTTTTGGCTCAATTAAAATCATTATACTCTGCATTAGAGGGGGTATCTTCTGATGATTCAGTTAATTTCAATTTTTCAAAATTAAAATGGATGTATCCATTGCTGATTTTACCATTAAGCGCCCATATAAATTCTACTAAAAATGCAATACACAAGATTGATAATAAAGATATTGAAGCCTATTTGAATATTGTAAAATTTCCAAAGGGAATTGATACTATAACTCGCTTTGAACATGAACAACAGAAAAGAAAAAATTATATTCCAATAAGTGTAATTAACAGGATAAAAAAAGAAAGCAATGATTTAGAAAATATGTTTCTAGAAATGGTTTCTAAATATATTGGCACGAACCCTGGAATGAAAAATGCAGTTTTTTATCCCATAACAGAATTAGTAGGAAATATTTTTGAGCACAGTAAGCAAAATAAAGGGTTTTTATTTGGGCAGTATTATCCCAGAAAAAAATATTTAGATATCTGCATTGTGGATTGCGGGCGTGGTTTAGCAGGGGCTTATAAAGAAGAGAAAAAATTACACTTTTCTGATAAAAAAGCCATAAAGCAAGCCATGAAAGGTAATTCAACAAAACCATATAAAGATAGAGGGTATGGCTTACATACTTCTAGAGATATTATTTGCCGTGTAATCAATGGTGATTTTATAATGATTTCAGGATCGGCAGCATTAATATCAAGCAGTAAGAGAGAGATATTAGTAAATTTACCAAGATTTCACTGGCAAGGAACAATAATTGCTTTTAGAATACCTAAAACAACAAAAGCAATTGACATTTATCCATATTTGGAATAAACTGTTTTTTCAGCTATAATGAAAGTAATAATAAATATATGAATAATAAATCTACAAAAACCATAGATATTACCCAGAAAACGGCAACTATTATTAGTTCACGCTATATAGTTAATAATGATTTAAAAATGGCTATCAATAAAATTAAAACTCGTAATATAAATTTAGATTTTAAAAATGTTGAATTCATTTCTCGCTCCGCAGCCCATGCCTTAATAATTTTAAAAGAAGACTTATTAAGACAGTCTCCAAAAAAGGAATTACATTTTATAAATATGCCAGATGAAGTTGAAAAAATGATAAAAATCGTAGCGGCCAGCAAAGCAGTGCCAAGCAAGGACATAGAATTTAATCCAAAAAGTGTTAGCATAGCAACTCTTTAAATAATATTATTAAAATTAACTTCTAATAGCCAGCCTTGAAAAAAGCCTGTTTTTTTGATAGTATTTAAATATCAATAGCTCTTTTAAATCCTGGTTCAAACTTTATCTTCCTGTTCAGCAGGCAATAGAGTGATAATAAATATTACTTTGTTGCCTGTCTGGAACAGGAGAAAGCGAGAGAAAAATGAAAAAATTGTTGATGGTTCCCGTAAATTACACCTTTTTCGTTTTGTTCCTGATTTTTACGTTTGTATTGATGATTATCGTTTTTAATATTCCAGAAGAACGGCTGCTAAAGGTATTCATTCGGGGATTTATAGGTTTCTTTGTTTTGGACCTTCTCATTTGCTGGCGCATCTGGAAGTATCAAGGCAAAGAAGGCGGCTGACATGTCAAGAAACATCCGAGCAGGACCAGGTCCACCGAGAATAAAAAGTCATTCGCTGTCCACATCAACCCACAGCGAAAGGAGGAGTCTCGGTGGTCAGCGTTTAAGATTACTATTTTAGATATTAGCTAAATGATAAACAAAGTTTTGAAAAAGTTGTAATTCAGAAGGTTCGGGTTTTTTAATGTAAGCTTGGCCAATACTTTCCCGCAATTGTAGTAATTCTTTTTTTATTTTAGCTGAAGAACTTACATTAATAGTTAAATCTATTAATTCAAATGCCCGCTCTAAGCTCTGACGCATAGATTTGGGATTATCGCGCACTAACCAATGTTGTGCTCGTCTTAATTCATTATTAATCATTAAAAATTGTTTCTGTTCAGGAAATTTTTTCCACTTTTCTTCAGTTAAAGTTTTGTGCCATTTCATATTATAATTCTATCCATGTATTTATTATTGTTTCCATTTTTTTCTTAATTTTTTCATTTTCCACTGTCATAGAACGATTATCATCTGTGGGTCTAATATTAATTAAAGAAGTATATTCAATTTGCTTACCTTTAGTTGCTTGGGGATAAATATTAGCTCCCCATAAATTTTTTTGTTGTGAACCTTGTTCTAACATGAGCGCCTCTTCATCAGCATGCAGTTCGCCGTCCAAGGCTATTTTTTCTTTTTCAATATCTACTACTAATTTTATCATGTCGCCAAAAATTTGTTGAGTCAATTTGATCAAGTCATTTTTAGAAATTTTTTTATCGATAATAAAAGGTTGACCCATACTATTTACTGCTTTATTTTATTGTTATCATGTTGCTATATTGACAGAACAACATGATAATATAATAGCATTATTTATAATAAAATTCAATATCAAATACTTGACAAATTAGAATTAACATAGTAATATTAATTTTTAATTAATAAAAAAGATAGTTCATGAAGGATTTTCAAAGAAAAAACATTGTAAACTCATCTTCTTCCTCTATAACTTTTCTGTTGAGGAAGTGTTCAGTATAATTTAAAAGTAAGATATTCAATAACAAATGCCTCCTCAACAGGAGGTTTTTTTAATTTTTAAATTTTAATAATAAAAAAAGGCAATGTTTATCATTCATAAAACATTTATCTCATCATCTTCATCTTCTTTAAATTCTCCGTAGAGGTAGATAGATTTTTGTTTTTATAAAAAGCGTCTCCTCTACGGGAGGCGTTTTTTATTTTTAAAAAAATTAAATTTATTTATATGCAAAAAAATTTACAAAATAATTCAAAGAGGAAGCAAAGAGTAATTGCTATTTGGTGTGCGCCAAGATCGGCTTCCACGGCTTTGTTTAGAGCCTTTGAACAGCTTGAGAATACGAGATGTTTATTTGAACCCTTTGCCAAAAATTTTTATTTTAGCAAAGAAAGAATTTCTTATAGGTATTTACCAAAAAATGAAATAGATCCAAAATACTACTATTATACATATAATAAAATAAGAGATATTCTCTTTAAAAGAAGCGATAAAGAACTAACTTTATTTAAAGAATGTGTTTTTCAGGCCAGTAATTATCTAGAAAGTAGAATAATAAGGAAGATAGACTATAATATAATATTAATTCGTGACCCACGTTTAACTTTATTTTCTTTATTAAAATTTAAACCTGATTTTACTGAAATCGAAGCTGGATATACAAAATTAAATCAATTATATTTCCTTTTGAAGAAAAATAACAATAAGCTGATAATTATCGACGCTAATGATTTAAGGAATAATCCAAAAGTAGTAATAAAGTTATTATGTAAAGAGATAAATATTGTATATACTGACAATATGTTAAACTGGAACAGAGAATCTGAAATAGGTTTTAATGATCAGGCGGATTTTTACAAAGTCGATCACGCAATTGTCATGTGTTATTTTCTGGTGGTTGATGATAATGCCTAGGAGGAGGACCTGGATTAGAGAGGAAGAGGAAACAGACCTGAACAAGTTTTATAAACTGCTCATCTTTTTTTAAATAAAGATATAGGAAATTAATTATTTTGAACTTGATATTTAATTTTGAATTGACCAAAAATTTGAAATAAGATAAACTAGAATTGTCTTAAATTTTGTGGAAGAGGTCATCGGCAGAGACTGCAAATGGTAATAAAAAAACCAGATCAAAGAAAATAAATAGATGTCTAAAAAAACAGTTCATAGTGATAAAATAAGTGGAAATCATACAACATTAATTGATGTTGCCATTCCATTAATTGATTCAGTTGTTGGTTGGCCAGAGGTACGGCGAGTTACACCAGGTTTTATTAAATCTGGATTGAAAGCAAGACGTACACATGCAGCGAGTGTAAAAATTGATATGAATGATGATTATATACGAATACAGGTACGAGGAAACATTTCGACACAAGAAATACATATATATACTGCTAATTCACAAAAAACAACTGAAGCCCTGGCCAGAGTAGCTTTAAATGAAGGGTATAAAATTAAGTTTGATAAGCGTGAAAAAGAAAATCCTTCAGTAAAACCTGAACGTCAAATCAAGTAGTCGCTTAAAAGAATAGTTAATTAAAAATAAAAAAACCACATCAAATTGATGCGGTTTTTTTATGTTGTTTAAAAAGTGTATTGGCTTTGGTTTCAATTAATAGAATCTAAATCTCTATTAGGCTTGGCAAGATAGGGAATCACAGAGAATTTTTGATTTCTTACTTTAGTAAGATAATCACTTTTTTTCTTTTTCTTTTTATACTCAACATTTAATATAGTTACATCATGATTAGAAAAACGTTTTAACATTTTTTTACGATAAGCTCTGTCGGACTTTGAAGAATTAAAAAACAAATCTTCGATCCCAATACAGTTAATATTTTTCCAATACTTCTTGCGATATTTTTTACTAGCCTCATCTATAATCGCCTCACCATTTTGAGGACAAACAATAGAGTTATTATTGGTATCAATATTTACTCGAATTTTTCTAATAAGCTTAATCATGCGTTTAGCTGATTTTTTATTACCTTGTCCATGATTACCCCAGTACTCATACCCATCTATAATATCTAAATAAACTCCGTCAAAACCAGCTTCCTTAATACGATCAAGATAAGGGCTTATCCCCACATCCCACCAATCATTTTGCCAGTACCTTACCTTATAATTACCAGACCAATTTTTATTTTCTGGACCAAGCCAGGCTGGAGGATCAGTGTCCCAGGCCTCGTCCCAATAAAAACGATAATCTTCAGCTTCACCAATAGAAAAATAAGCTAAAACAGTTTTACCACTATTTTGTAATCTTTTTATTTGTTTACGAGTATACGCTTCATCATCTGTGCCATCTTTTGAATAATCCATTACCACAATATCATAGTTAGTATTTATTAATGCAGAAATACTAGCATCTTGTAATTGATAAACCCAAGAATCTGCTTTTTGTAAGGCACTGTCGTCTAGTGCACTGGCTGGCAAGGAAAAAAAAGTGGTACTGGTTAAAATTATAAATAAAAATAATATTTTTTTCATAATTAAACTATATCAATTATTTTTATTTTTGGCTAATAAAAAAACCACATCAAATTGATGCGGTTTTTTTATGTTGTTTAAAAAGTGGTTATACTTTTTTAACGTTTACAGCCCGTGGACCTTTTTCAGAATCTTCAGTTTCAAACTCAACAGTGTCGCCTTGGCTTAATTCGTCATAAGAAACATCTACAAGTGAGTTGGAGTGGAAAAAGATTTCTTTTTCTTGTCCTTCAACAGTGATGAATCCAAATCCCTTATCTGTAAGGGTTTTAATAGTTCCTGTCATAATTGTGATTATTTTACTTAATATTATTTATTTTAGAAATTATAGAAGTTCGACTACGCTTCGTTTTAATCTAATCTTAGATAGTATAATTAAATATCTAAATTAAGTCAAGTATTCTATTTGACAATAGCAGTCAAGAAGTGCTATCCTTGGCCGATGGAAATAAGGAATATTGCAATTATTGCCCATGTAGACCATGGCAAAACCAGGCTAACTGACGCCTTGTTGGAACAAACAGGTATGGTTGATGATAAAGAAGTTAGCATGGATTCTAACCCCTTAGAAAAAGAAAGGGGAATCACAATTTATTCTAAAAATACTTCCCTTTTTTATAAAGATACTAAAATAAATATAGTAGACACACCCGGTCATGCTGATTTTGGCAGTGAAGTAGAACGAGTCCTGCGTTCAGTAGACTCTGTTTTATTATTAGTAGATGCCCAGGAGGGCCCAATGCCTCAAACTAAATTTGTATTACGCAAATCCTTAGAACTTGGCTTAAAACCAATAGTCGTATTAAATAAAATAGACAAGGAAGCTGCCCGTCCAGAATGGGCTGAGGAAAAAGTATTAGAGCTTTTTATGGACCTGGGAGCAAATAATGACCAGCTAGATTTTGTTACCCTTTTTTCTATTGCCAAACAGGGGATTGCTAAAACAAAATTAACCGATGATTCCAAAGATTTAACTCCCCTTTTAGATACAATTTTAGAGCAAGTCAAACCAGTTAAGGCTGACGCTAGCTTGCCATTTGTTTTTCAGCCCTTTAATTTAGCCTATGATAATTATTTAGGCCGTTTAGGTGTGGGCCGGGTTCATCAGGGTTCAATTAAACCAGGGGACAAGGTTTTTTTAAAAAAACTTAGTGGAAAAAATAGTGCAGTTGTAATAAATAAGTTATTTACTTTTGAAGGTATAAATAGAAAAGAAGTAGATCAAGTAGAAGCTGGTGATATTATTATGATAGCTGGCATCCCGGAAATTTATATTGGTGACACTATTTGCGTTAATGAAGATGAGGATTTACTTCCAGAAATAAAAATTGATGAACCTACTATATCCCTAAATTTTTTAGTTAATGATTCTCCTTTTGCTGGGCAAGATGGTAAATTTGTTACTAGTAGTCAAATCAAAGAGAGACTGGAAAAAGAATTAGAAGTAAACGTAGGTTTAAAAATAGATTTTTCTCCCATTAGTCATTACAAAGTTTATGGCCGGGGAGAATTACACATAGCTATTCTTCTGGAAAATATGCGGCGTGAAGGATTTGAAATCCAGGTTTCTCAGCCTAAGGTTATTATCAAAGAAGTAGATGGAGTAAAATTAGAGCCATTTGAACAAGTTACAATAGATATAAATGATGATATGACTGGAAAAATTATAGAAAAACTAGTTAAAAGAAAAGGACAAATGTTAAGCATGGAACAAGAACAAAACCATACCAGATTGATTTATGAAATACCTACTCGTGGGTTACTTGGTTTTCGCGGTGAATTTGTAGTAGATACCCATGGTGAGGGAATAATGTGCAGTGAATTTGTTGGCTTTAAAAAACATGCTGGCGAAATTAATAAACGTAGTGTTGGCTCTATGATTTCCGGTGAAACAGGAAAGGCCTTAGCCTATGCATTATTTAATTTACAAGAAAGAGGCGTGATTTATATAGAACCCACCGTGGAAGTATATGAAGGCCAGGTAATAGGCAATACAAGCAAAGGTCAAGATCTTACGGTTAATCCTATTAAAGGTAAGCATTTAACAAATATGCGATCATCCGGAGCTGACGACGCAATTCAGCTTGTACCAGCTGCTACTGTAACCCTGGAAAAAGGTTTAGAAATTATCAAAGAAGACGAATATTTAGAAGTTACACCCAAAAATATCCGTTTACGTAAACAAAACCTAAAAGATTCAGATCGCGTAAAAGCTACTCGTAGAAAAAATAATTAATTTGGTTTAATTTTTCATATAATGGTATAATATATCTATTAAATTAGTTAAAAATTAAATTTAAAATTATGAGGAGGAAAACTACTCTATTTAGCGCTATTATTAGCGTTTTTTTGTTCTTTTTTGCGTTTTCTGCATCGGCTGGTACTCTTACTACCATTGAAATGGACGGTGATTTAAGCGATTGGGATGACGTCCCAGCTTTAATTGATAAAGAGGCACCATCGCCAACTCTGGAAAACTCTACTGCTATCGGCATTACTCATTACTGGGATCACGATACTTTATCGTGGATCGAGGGCATGCCTTTGGAAGATTCCTGTTTATATAATGACATGCGGCCCTTGAAAGTTTACACCATGAAGTTCGCCAATGACGCCGATTATATGTATTTTTACTGGATGCGTAAGACCGATTACATGGATTATTTTTGGGTAGACGGGGAAACTTTAAGTGAACAAAGTTTTTCTTCTGATCCAGTAGAGATAAACGAATTTGGTTCCACTCCTCCCTGTCTTGGCGACACAATTTATAACCCCGCTGATTTTGATCATGACATGATTTTCAGCTTTGATACTAATTTGGACGGTGCTTATGATTATTATCTGATTATGAACGTAGCGGCTTTGGCTGGAACACCTGGACAGGCTTTTAATTATACTGTGACTTCATATATATATCAGGATGACGGCAACGGCAGCTATGATGACCGAGCCACCGAGACCTTAGTGGAAGAGCTAGGTGATAATTATGAACAATATCCGGGTACTTGTGTCAACGGCGTGTGTCAGGAAGGCCGCATCAGCATGAGTAATTTTTTTAATGACCTGGGATTAAACTGGAATGACACGATCCAAGTTCGTTATGAGGCACACAGCCAGGATTTCTGGATGACTGGAGCTAACCTTTATTCATTTAATCAGCATAATAAATTAAAATTCAAATTAAATACGCCGGTCAATAAAAAAAGAACCAACAAAAAAAAAGTAAAGATCAGCGGATTAGTTAAAAAAGGATCGAGAATTACTATTTTGGTTAACGGAAATAGAAAAGCCAGATTCACCACTAATACAAAGGCGTTTTCTAAAAAAGTAAAAGTTAAAAAAGGCTGGGATTATATAATAGTCAAAGCCAAGAAAGGCAGTAATACTGTAACCCGGGCCAGAAAAATAAGAAGAAAATAAATCAATTATGAAAAAATATTTTATTATTTTTTCTTTGTTAGCTTTAATATTTTTGATGCCAGGGGGAAACAAAGCACAAGGCCAGGATGGAGTTGTTATAAATTCAGCTATGGCTAAATATAAAGATCCAGTGGAAGCCGGGGATATAGTCAATTATCAAATGTCCCTGACTTATAGTGACCAAGAACCGGATTATGTACGCGTGCACGTCGGTAAAATGTTCCATGACAATGGTAGCTGGAGTACATATAATCTAGCCAAGCAAGATCATATAACCGAATTCGGCTGGGCCTATACTTATAAAAAAACTTTTTCCGCAAATGAGCTTGGTTGTTATGGTTATTATTTTGAGGTAAAAGTAGGTGATGATATTACTACCACCTCTACTGTGACTGGCCCAAAAGTTGCTAGTTCGGAAATCATTAATAATCATCATATTTATTTATTTAATAAAGACCAGTCTTCGCCAGCTTGGTCTTTTAATATGAAAAAAAAGTGGGCGACTTCAGTGGCTATTTCAGCTGATGGTAATAATATTGCCGCCGCTAGTAATAAACGGAAGTTCTATCGTTTTAATAATGATTCCAATAAGCCGCTTTGGAAATATAAAGGTAAAAAAGCCAAAAAAAAGGGCAGTGCCATGTGGCAAGACCGAGGTTTAGTGGCCATGTCTAATAATGATTACCTAGCAGCCAGTGCTAAGGGCTGGGTCTATTTATTCAATTTAAACAAAAAGAAACCGCGTAAACCGGTTTGGAAACGCAGTAATGGCAAAGCCTTATATGCTTTGGCTATATCCGAGGATGGCCGGTATATTGCAGCCGGTGGTTTAGCAGGCCGGGTTTATTTATGGAGCAAAGATCGAAAAAAACCAATCTGGACCAAAAAGATCAGCAACACCAGCAGTATTCAGAGCATCGATATGACCCCGGATGGAAAATATATTTCCGTGGGTATGGGTAGTCCGGATAATCGTATTTATATTTTTAACACCGAAAGTTCAGAACCAACATTTAATATTAAAGCTGGTAATAATTTTTCCGTATTAAGCAATGCGATTTCTGACAATGGTCAATATCTAATGGCTTCCGGCGGTACTGGTACTGATAAGTTGATCTATGAATACTCTTCTATTTTTGTAAAAATCGGCGAAACAACCCCGCTCTGGACTTTTGGCATTGAACACGACCAAACTTTTGCAGCCGCGATTTCGCCTTCAGGCCAGCACGCGGCCTTGGCTTTTTCCTATCAAGGATTGTTTGTTTTAGAAGATACACACGGACCTGGCTCGACTAAATGGTGGCTTAGATATCCCGGTTATATAACCAGTATGGAATATTCCGACAACGGTCAATATTTGGCGGCCGGCAGTGGTACTAATCGCGTTTATTTATTGAACTATGACGGCAGTCAATTTTTGCGTAATTGGAAAGTAGATAATAAAGTAGAATCAGTGGCTATTTCTGAAGATGGTCAGTATATTGTAGCTGGCACTAGTTTATTTCATTATATGATGTTGGGAGAAAGTAATATGGAAAGAGACAATGGCAGTGTCACTGATCCACTCACTAATGACCCAGGCCCGGAACATATTGATTTTGATAATTTTTCGTTTTATTAATTAATAAAAAAAATATGAATTACATTAAAAAAATCGCACTTTTCTATTTTGTGGCAGCTTTGTTTTTGGGCGTGTTTGCTACCGCAGTCAAAGCCAGTGATATGCCGCCAATTGGAACCATTGTATATGAGAACAACGATTACGTTTGGTTGATTGATGGCGATACAAAAGAAAAAACTAAAATCGGGGCTGGAAATTTTCCAGCGTTATCAGATACAATGGGTACAACTCCAGAATTGGCTAAAAATGAAGTGGCTTATATTTTAACAGAAGAGAATTCTCATTTCAAAGCGAGCAATAAAGAAGGAATTTATATTTATAATATTGCCACGGGCAAGAAAAAATACGTGAAATATGGCGTTAGTGATGTAATAAATCAGGTAATGTGGTCACCAAATGGTAAATTTTTATTTGTTGGAACGCACACTTCTACTTTTGACACTAAAACTTTAATTACCAGGAAAGGCAAGAAAAAAATGTCATTTAAAACAGTTGGTAATCAATTTATGTGGCTGTTAGGCGATGATAACGGTACGGCGACTTTGGAAAACAAAATTTTATATACTTCCCTACATTCTGTCACACCTGCTAGGCCAACTGGAGTTGGCGGCGAAAGTGGACTAGGAGTCTCGTTTAAAAATTTTTCTGGCAAAACAAAAAAAGTATTAAAAAAACCAACTGCTTTAGTTGACTATAGATTATTTGGCTTGGATATGGACAAAATTCAATATATTAAATATAAAGTTTCAGCCCAGGATGATTGGTCTCATAACGCCAAGATTAAAAAGAGATACAGAACTATGAATATAAACGGTAAAAATGCGCAGAAGACAAATAAATTAGTAACCAATGCCGTTCAGATTGCTAAAGCGCTTCCGAAAAAATACAAGGATTATTCGGTAATTGATTATGGTGCGCCAATCTGGAATATTGATTTCAGATTGTTCGTCCTGGATCCAGATGCGGAAACCAGCGGTGATGAAGCCATCTATGTAATGCAGTTGCCGGATAAAGAAACTTTAACAAAAATTGTTAATGGGAATAATCCGAGCTGGGGCTGGAGTTTAAATTAAATATAAATTAATAATTAAAATAAAATCATGAAAAAGAAAAATATTATATTTAGTTCCATTGTTAGTGTTTTTATGTTGTGCTTGGCGTTTTCTGCGTCTGCCGGGTCAGTCACTGATATTACCCTAGATGGAGATATGAGCGATTGGGATGATGTATCATATTTAATTCAGGAAGAAGCGTTAATCAGTTTTACTGACTCTTATGCTACCGGCAATACTTATTACTGGAATAACGATACTGACGCCTGGCAAACTGAAGCTATTGAAGAGGCCTGCATGTATAATGAGGCCACTCCTTTAAAATTAACCGGTTATAAATTAGCCAACAATACGAATTATATCTATTTTTACTGGGAGCGTAACACTGATTGGATGAATTATTTTTGGCTGGTTCCGGGCACCGAAGATATGCGTGATGAACAGAGCTTTGACGATGATCCGGTGGATTTAACTAATCCGGTAATTATTTCTGATCCTCCTTGTTTAGGCGAATCGCTATATAATCCAGCTAACTATGATCATGATATGGTTTTTAGTTTTGATACAAATCTAGACGGAGAATATGATTATTACATGGTTCAAAATGTAATTGCTCCCCAGGGTTCAGCTGGTCAAGGTTATTCATATACTGTAAATACTTATATTTATCAGGACAACGGCGATGGAACATACGATGGTCAAGAAACCGAGACCTTAGTAGAGGACTTGGGAAACGACTATGAACAATTTCCAGATGAAACCAATACCTGCCCTTATGGAGTTTGCCAAGAAGGCCGAATTGATAAAAGTAAATTTTTTGATGATTTGGATTTACAATGGGGAGATACGGTCCAAGTACGTTATGAAGCCTATTCGGATCGCTTATGGCGAACATCAGCCAATCTTTATACTTTTAATCGTCATAATAATCTTAGATTTCAATTAAACACACCGACCAATAAAAAGAAAATCAGCAAAAAGAAAGTTACGGTTAGCGGAACCGTGAAAAAAGGTTCACGAATTACGGTTTTAGTAAATGGACACAGGAAGGCCAGATTTACTACTTCTAAAAAATCTTTTAGTAAAAAAGTTAAAATCAAACAAGGATGGAATTATGTAGTAGTTAAAGCCAAAAAAGGAAGTAATAAAGTAACCAGAGCTAAAAAAGTAAAAAGAAATTAAAAGAATAAAATTTTCTAACAAAAAATATGCCAAAAAATTTCAAGAAGCTAATTAGTATTATATTAGTTGTTTTTACAATAATAGTATTGTTAATTATTATTTGGGTGAAATTTGTGCCCACCCAAAAAATATCTTATTTAACCGAACAAGATCCGGACAGTGCCATTAGCCAGGCGCTGTGCAATTATCCGGTTAAAGTAACCGGAGATTCAATGAACCCGTTATTTAAACACGGAGAAACCATTAATTTTAATAAATGCTTTGAAGGTGAGGTATTACAAATAGACAATGTAGTTGTTCATGATGCTGGAAGTGTAATGAGAATAGGCGTAATCAGGGAAATCGTAGAAGGGGAAAGCGGCCAGTATTATAAAATTTCTCCAGAAGGTAGGCAAGGAGATATTAGTGATGTTTTTCCAGATAAGATAATAGCTATTTATAATCAATAATCAATGATTGTTCAAGTAAAAGCCATTAGTTCGGATCAATTACATTGGCCTTTAAATTGCGCAATTTGCGCTAAAGAAATTACTCCTAAAAACAAAGACGAAGTCAACTATTGTTCTGCTTGCGAAGTTAAAAGAGATCGTCTAGAAAAAATTGAAGATAAAGTTTTTACGATTTCATTGCTATTCGGTGTTCTAGGTTTTGTTGGTAGTTTAATTGGTATTATTAAAGACCAAGGTCATCACTCTTCTGATGTAATAATAGTTTTTATTGGAGGATTTTTTTCTATGGTTATTGCATATATAATAATTAGATTATTAATCTTACCAATACAATTAATTTTTCATTCCAAAATTTCTGGTCCAGGTTTAAAATATCTTAAAAGTAAAGAATCTGGCATTTTAAGAATAAAATTTAAAAATTTAGAATATGCAAATAAATTTAAGAAAATAAATAATTAAAATTATGAAAAAATTAATTGTTTCTTGCATCGTTCTGGGATGCTTATTTACTTTACCAGCCTTGGCAGTTGATCGTTACGTGGACGGAGATAGCGGCAATGATTCTGATACTGGCACATCATCCGCTCCTTTTTTAACCATTACCAAAGCTCTAACCGCGATTAGCGGCGGAGACACTATTTATTGCAAAGGCACTGTCACTGACAGTTTTACTGTTCCGGCTACTAAAGCTGGATCAGCTGGCGCCTTAACCACTATTACCAACTGGCCCAGCAACACCTGTATTGTTGACGGCAATGGTGCCACTCAAGTTATCGAGCTGGCAGACGGAGCGAATTATATAAAAATTGATGGTCTGAATATTATTGACGGAAATTCGTACGGTATTTTAAGCAATTTTGGAGATTCAACTACTTATTTAGAAATTAGTAATAATACTATTTATGGCATTGACGGTGCGCCATATCCTATTAATATTTATTTAGACGGCGCGGATTACTCAACAATATCCGGCAATACTATTTACGGAGATGGTACTGGTGATACTTACGGCGTTTGGATTTCTTCTTCGCCTAATTTAAATGTGGAGAAAAATGAAATTTATGATTTTACTATTACAGGCTTGGCAGTTGACCATGACTCCACTGATTCAGTGGTTAAAAATAATAGGCTCTATAATATAGGGGGAGGTTCTGGCAACGATTTAGGTGGCATTCATATTTTAAATACTTATGATGTAGAAGTTTATAACAACACTCTTTATAATTGTCAGGATGAATCTAATCCTGTGCCAGGAATTAGGATTTCTACAGACATGGTTTGGGGAAGTCCGACTTATAACATTACCGTTAAGAATAATATAGTTAATACAACTGATTATGGAATTCATATTGATGCAAATTCAACTACCGGTTTTGCTTCTGATTATAATGATTTATATAATAATACTTATTCCGGGCATTATGCTGGAAGTGATGAAACCACTTTAACTGGATGGCAGACAGCTAGTTCGCAAGACAGCCATTCCATAGATACTGATCCTAAATTTATTTCTGTGGCAGATTCACACTTGCAAAGCGATTCACCAGCCATTGACGCTGGTGTTACCTTAATTGATGTTGCTGATGATTATGACGACGATGCTCGGCCACAGGGATCGGCTTATGACATTGGCTTTGACGAAGTAGTAAGCGTCCCCGACAATGATGACGAGGATGACGAGGATGATGAGGAAATTATAGATTATACTCCTGGCAAGGTTAAGAATGTTAATGTTCCTAAAAAATATCGCCAGGCCAAACGTGTGAAAGTTACCTGGAAAAAGAAAACCAATGCCACTGGTTATATTATTAGGCTTTATAAATACAATAAAAAAACTGGAAAATACAAAAAAACCAGGACTGTCAAAGTCAAAACAAATAAAAAAAAGAAAGTTATTAAAAAATTAAAGCCCAAAACTAAATATAAAGTAAAAGTCAGAGCCAAGAGAAAAGTAGAAGATACTGTTTATAAGGGACCATGGAGCAAAGCTAAAAAATTTAGAACCAAGCGATTAACTAATTAATTATGGCAAGATTAAAATTCTTAATTAAAATTGTTATAATTATTTTTTTAGTTTTTAGTTTTTGTAACATTAATTCTGTTCAGGCTGCTAATAAAGTTAAAACTTTTGTTAAGGCAATTAATGTTAAGGGCAAAGAAACCAGTGTATCTATAACCAAAACAACCGGAGACGGGATGTTATTGGCTGGAACAACTAAAACTCCCGGAACATTGGAAGATACGGATATTTTTGTTAGCAAAGTAGATTCCACCGGAAATAATGTGTGGACAAAAATAATCGAGCCGGCAAATTTTTCAGAAGATGAGCTCAGGGCAGTAATCATCACTAGTGATACCGGCTATCTTATTGCCGGTTATACTACGTTTTGGCACACCTCAGGCGAAAAAATGCTGCTTACTAAATTAGATGGCAATGGCAATCAGCAATGGAGCGTGCTTTTAGGTGACGGAAGCTTGAACCGGCCTGTAGCTTTGGAAAATACTTCGGATGGCGGATACATTCTTTTAGCTGAAAATAGAATGCCAGATGAAGGAGATGCCCATGATTTAGTAATTATCAAGCTGGACAGCTCTGGAAATAAAGAGTGGGCGAAAAATTTAGGAGACAGCGGTGGTCATAGTAATTACGGCGTACAGCAGACCAAGGACAATGGTTATATTCTTACTGCTTATGCTGATATTATTAATTATGCCAATTCGGTCAATAGTTTTAGCAGTGTAATTAAACTAGACAGCTCTGGAAATAAAGAATGGGGAAAAGCAATAGAAAGAATTCCCCGAGATTTAAATGGTGATGATTTTAGAATGTCAGCCGGCACAATATATGATGTTATTCAAACCAAAGATGAGGGTTTTTTATTAACAGGTCAGATTTATACTTGTTTATTAACAGATTTGGGCGTTGATGCTTTTTCTACTTATGATTTATTTGTTACTAAACTTAATAAAAAAGGCGAGCATCAGTGGACAGAAACATTTGATTTCGGTCGTATGGAAAAGGGGACGTCTATCCACAAAGCATCTGATAACGGCTATGTTATTGTAGGAGATCGTGAAGCAGAAGGTTTTATTAAAAATGACATTATAGCCATTAAAATAAGCGGTTCAGGAGGCTATAAATGGAGCAAAATTTTAGGGGGAGATAAAGACACGGAAAACGGAGCTTTGGCTAAAATGACAGACAGCAGTTATGCAATTATCGGAGAATATATGGAGGATTATGATTATAAAGTAGCTATTTTTAAATTAAATAGCCGCGGTAATATTTATGATGACTGTGATTATGTAGAATCAGGAAATCCCAATGTCACTGATCATACCCAATATGTGCTTTTAAGCGATGCTCAGCCGACAGTAAACAGCCATAATCTCACTATTCAGCGGTATTTATCAGGGGTTACTGCCCATTCTGTGAATTCACGGGTTTTTTGCCAGGGCGGGGAAAGCATAGGCACTAAAATGGCTGAACGCCTTCAGGGATATTTTGCCTTACAGGTAGAATCTAATGGCGAAGCTTGGTATGTTTATCCTGGTAACTTAAAAAGATATTATTTAGGCAGGGCAAAGGACGCTTTAAAGATTATGAAAAATTTAAGCACAGGCGTTACTCACGAATATATTACCAGCCATACAGTTTTTCCCGACAATGTGTCTGGCAGAATTTTGCTTGATACGGAGGATAAAGGCAAGGCTTATTATATTTATCCTAAAGATAAAAAAGCCTACTATCTCGGCAAAAAGAAAAAAGCTTATAAAGTTATGCGTAGCTTAGCCATGGGCATTAGCAATAACAATTTAAATAAAATTTCGCCTTATAGGGAAAAAATAAAAACCACTCATCCTGACCCAGCCAAACTTAAAACCTGGGTATATATTAATTATCAAAAAGCTGAAACTATTGAACCTTCTATAGGAAAAAGTAGCACTGTTAACAAAGAGCTAAAGCCGGTTTTAAAAAAGGTTTTTAAAAAAGTAAAATTGGAAGATGAGATGGAAGGAGCAATGCTGACTTATCTCACCAATAAAATTATAAAGAAAAAACATGTAGTTAAATTAAAAAAACGGTTGATAAAAAAAGGATATCGCGCTATTGACGTGGAAGATGATCAAATAACCATGTGCAAGGGTGACTTAACCTTAACTATTTCTTTTAACCTTAAAAATTACACCAGAGCAGCCATAAGCGTAACTTTTTAAAATATGGATATAAAAAAAATAAGCTTTAATTTGCCCAAAACATGGCGAGAGGTGTCTCGGCTTGGTTCTGACACTAGTGTTTCTGTTCGAATTTATCATACTAGCCCATTAGCCCACATTGACCGCAAAATATTCCAAGATCAGGTCATTTCAGAAACTGCAAATGAAATGGTTATTAGAAAAGGCATTGCTCCAGCTAGCGGCGGTCCGCTAAGCGAATTTTATGAAGGGATGAAAGGCATGATTGCCAGCGGTTTTATGCCCTCTGAGTGGAATATGCAAAAGCTCGACAAATTATGGAAAGGCATGACAGAAACTCGGTATGCTGAACATCCCGGAGAAGCTGATTTAAGCGCTGAAATTACAATTGCTAGATGTGAGGATGAAAAAGTTGCCAAACAAATGCTTATAAATTACGGTTTAATGCCGACCAAGGGATTTGATGTACCTATTCCTGGCATGTCTAAAAATATATCCATGACAGAATATTTACAAAGTGATTTTTTAAAAGATCATATACCCGAAAAGGACCTTGAAAAACTAAAATCAGAAATTCAAAAAGTACAGGAACAAATGCCGTCAGTGAGAAAGGATTTGGCAAAATCAGGAGTTCAATATCAGCCAGGAAAATATTTAGGCAATGAGGCGGTCATAGTTCAGTCCAGGAAAATTAAATGCTATCAAGCTCTAAGAGTAAATAATTTTATTATTACAGGAATGCTGTTAATGATGGCAAGCAATCTGTCCTTGGGAAATACCTCCTGCGATTCTCTGACCAAACTTGCCCCAACACCAAGAATTACAAGGGAAAAGATAGAAGGAAAACTTTTTATTACTAAAGAATTTTATCCAGCAAAAAGCACTTATGCTAAAGAGGGTTATCTTCACAAGGAAGAAATAGACAAAATTTTTTCTTCTGTAATTTCTATAATTAAGAAACCATGATACAATATAATAAATCATTAATTAATAAAAAAATGAAAAAAACAATTTTTATCTCGGCCTTATCTTTATTAGGAATGTTTTTTATCTCTTTCAGCGCCCAGGCCGCAATATATAATTATAATTTAATACAAAACGGTGACTTTGAAAACGGTTTAGACAGATGGGCAGCCTCTTGCAGCAGCTCGGATTTAAAAAATGACCTTCCTTATGAAGGGGACTATTATTTGTCTTTAGGTGATTATAATGCCTCAGAGGCAATTGCGCAAAATATTGATTTACCGGTAGATGGCGGAAAAATACAATTAAGCTTTTATCTTGATTTTAACACTGAAGACACCACTGACCAACAGGGAGAAGATTATTTAAAGGTTCAGGTGCAAGATGTTTATACTGGTGAATATTATATTAATGATCCTTTTTATCCCAGCGATGGCGAAACTTGGGGCTGGTCTCGGCAGAGCTATGATCTCACTTCTGCCAAGGGTAATAACGTTGATGTTAGATTTATTATTAATAATGACAATACTCTATTAACTTATGCTGATTTAGATAATATCAAAGTCCAAACTAAAAGTTATTCTGTTCTCAGAGGTACGGTTAAAAATTCCAATGGCAAAAAGTTAAAAGGAGCAACAGTTAAGATTAAAAGCGTTAAAGGCAAATTGTTATGGTCGGGAAAAACCAACAGCCAAGGCAAGTTCACGGCTGGTGATTTGAAAGGGTTAAGCAAAAAAGCCAAAATTATTGTCAAAAAATCCGGCTTTAGCAAAGTTTTTCGAAAAAAATTAAAATGGGGCGATAGTTATCAGTACAAATTTAAAATGTAATATATAAATTCAAAATTATGAGAAAAATAATTATTTATTTTAGCACTATAATTAGCGTTTTTTTGTTATCGTTCTTTTTACATCAGGCTAATGCAGTAGAAATTCAAGGAGGAGACAGCTTTGATGGGGCAGCAGAATTAACTGAAGGAACTTATCAAGGTGAAGAATTAAGTGAAGAAGGCGAAGAAGCAGATTATTATTATATAGAAATAGAACCTGGCCAGGAAATAAGCATTACTGATAATGTTAAGCCAGCTTCAGAAATGTACGGCACTAATCATGAATTATTTATTTATGATGATCAAGAAAATGAAATAACTAGTGGAATGGGTGACGCCATTACTTTTTCTTGGGCAGTAAATTCAGAACAAAGTTCTTATAAATATTATATAAAAGTTGAAGATGTGGGTTGGGGTACGGAATCCTATACTTTAAAAGTTGATATTACAGAGCATTATGATGCTAACAGCCAGACTGATGCAAGTGATCAATTTAGCAATGCTTTAAGTATTGAACCAGGGGAATATAAGGGCAGCTTAGCCTATGTCTGGTGGCAAGAACAAGGCTTGGATACTTATGATTTTTACAAAATTAACGCTACTGCAGAGACACCACTAACTATTACTTTAACTCCGCCCAGTGACGGGAATTTTGGTTTGACTATTTATGACAGCCAGCAGAAAT
>JBDRII010000100.1:0-2740 GCA_043816085.1 Patescibacteria group bacterium
CTGGGAACAACCGCCCCGCCCCGAGTATAGCTTGCATGCTGTACCCGGGGTAAAATTTGGCAAAATTTTTAATTAATAAAAGGGGGGACTTGACAAAATCTCCTTTCGAGAATATAATGTAAGCATAATAAATGATTATGAACACCAACAACACAAATAAAATGATCTTATCTTGTTTCTACACTTGTCCGTAGAGGTCATTCCAGTTGGTGCGCACAAAGAAGAATGTCTCCTCTACGGGAGACGTTTTTGTTTGTGCGGAATATCCTCCATGGAGGAATACCCGCCACCAGCCGCGCGCGGCTCTATATGAGAAGGAAGGGAAAGTACTTTGTCAATTCAATGGTTTAGTCCGGCAGATTAAGGCATATTTCATAAACGAAAAATGTCAGCAGGTGCGATTGATGTGAGTTTACATCGTTATTAAGCATAGTGTCGACAAAAAGAATTCTACTATCAACAATACGATAACAACCCGCTAATTAACCACCTTAAACATTTCCAGAATATGAACAACACCTTAAAAAACTTGGCTCAACCATCCTGCCTATTTGACAGTTCCTTTCCTTCTCTCCCTTTTAAAATTATTTCTTTATTATAAAATTTACTTAATAAAAAATCCTGCCAAAAAAAACCTGCACTGATTCCTATAAAATCAAACCCTTTTTTCAAAAAAAGTATCTATTGTTTGCCTATTCGCTTTGTTGATTAAATTTGAATGTGATAACTTATTCCTTTTTCACGCTTTTATTAACATAAACGTGAAAAACTACTTAAAAATAAAAATTTTCACTACTTTTTGTCAATAAACCGTGAATTTATATCAAAATATAGGTACAATTCACGCTTTTTTTATTAATTATTTAAATTAAAAAAAGCGCCTAACAAGACGCCTCATGTTCCTAAATAAATATTATCTAAAAATTATTTTTTGGTCAAATACTTTCTGGCAATTTCCCGATCATCCCAGTCAATATACTTCCCATTAGCCAAAGCCATTTTTTGTTCAGCGCCTTTACCTGAAATTAAAACCACATCGCCAGTTTTCGCCAAGCTAATCGCTTTTTTTATTCCTTCTTCTCTATCAGATATTTTAAATAGTTTATTTTTGTCTTCCACTCCGCTTGCTACCAAGTCAATAATTTTCTGCGGATCATCGTCATAGGGATCTTCATTTGTAATAATTACATGATCAGCATACTGCCCGGCTAATTTTCCTTTTTTTGGCATAATATCTGTGTCTCTTCCACCGCCGCAAGATCCAGTAAGTGCAATTAATTTATGATCTTCTAAATATAAATTTTTAATTATTTCCAAAACCTTTTTATAACTAACAGGCTCATAAGCATAATCTACTATTACATAAAAATCCTGGCCTTCATCTATTAACTCCATTCTTCCCGGAACTCCCTGAATTTTCTCCACCCCTTTTTCTAATATTTCTAAATCTATATTTAAAGCTTCTCCTACACTTATAGCACACAATATATTATATAAATTAAAACCTCCAATTAATTTAGATTTAAAATCTACGTCTTTATATTTAAACTCTAGTCCGTTTTTATTAATCTTAATATCAGACAACTGCTTTTTATAATATTTAACTTTCTTATCAGCTGCGTGATTTAAAAAATATTCTACATATTCATTATCTAAATTTACCACAATGATCTTCTCGATTTTCTTGCCATCAATAACTTTTTCTTTTTTAGATATATTTTCAAATAACTTTTTCTTTTCATTTTTATAATTATCAAAACTGCCATGTGCCCGGATATGTTCTGGAGTTAAATTTGTAAATACAGCCATGTCATAATTAATTCCCAAATGCCGCGATTGCATAATGCCTTCAGACGAAGTTTCAATGACAGCATGGCTACATCCTGCCTCAACCATTTCTTTTAATAATTTCTGCAATTTAAATCGACCCACCATTGTCATCTTATAATCATTTAACCATTCTTTTTCACCAATCCGAAAATTTACAGTAGTAGTCATGCCTACTTTATTTCCAGCAGTAGTAAGAACTTGCCAAATTATATTACACGTAGTAGATTTTCCTTTTGTTCCTGTCACACCTATTACCACCATTTTTTCTGAAGGATGTCCATAAACAAAAGCCGCTATTAATGCCAAGCATTTATGGTAAAAAAACAATGCCGATTTTGGTAATAATTTCTTTATTATTCGTTTAATCATGTTATTAAGACTACTGAAAAATCAACATTTTGGCAAATAAATCATTATAAATTAAAGTAGCACGGGGTCTTAGAACCCCGTGCTACTCGCCTTCAAATATTGCACAACTCAATAGCGCTTACTTAACAATCCACTTATAAAGCACATTTCCTTTATTATCCTTAACTAGAAGATTCTTTTTCTTTGTAGCTTTTATAGAATAATTATCTGGAACATCTGCAAATACCTTTAATCTTAATAATTTCCATCTGTCTTGAGTTACATTATATTTAAATATCTTTACATAAATATGTCCATTTCTTTTGGTAGAAATTGCAATTTCTTGAGTTTTTTTATTACCAATAAAGTTCTTAGTAGCCATTTTTCTAGGATGAAGTTTTGGTGAAAGTTTTTTCTTTTCTATTAGCTCACATTGTCCTCCTTCGGCATCTATTGGTTTGTAAATATGGGTAGTGGTTCCATATCTGTTTTTAACTACACTGAAATACCACTTTTTTTGTAGTTTAACTAACCTTGGAATAGACCCACCAGTAGGCCAAGC
>JBDRII010000101.1:0-9001 GCA_043816085.1 Patescibacteria group bacterium
TTTACCAATTTATCTGCTTCTGTGTTTTTTTCCCGAGGGACATGAGTGAAAGTAACTTTTTTAAAATTTTGTTTAAGATTAAAAATTGACTTCTATACCGATATTCTTATAAAAGTCTCTAGCATTATTTAATAAAGTCTCAGCATTTAAATTTGAATTCTGACCAATGTCGTACCCAAGATTAAAATTGATTTGTCGATGCCAAGCTACCCCATTGTGTAATGATCTATCTAAGGCAATTCCATATTTTGGATCATGAATATTTATACCTGCTTTATTATAATATTCTTCAAATTCCTGAGGCAATGCATGGTGAGCAATTTTTGAAGACTCCTCGCCTGTATTAATAATAACATTTGATCTAAAATTATTCTTTGTATAATTTATTTTTTTAACTAGATTATTAGCAACCCGCACCTCTTTACCAGATAGGCCTACTCCTAAAAAAAGGGCTCCGCCTGTCGCTAGACGGTCAGAAGATTCTAATTGTTTATTAGAAAATAGATCTCTACCAGTGCTGGTTTCATAAATATCACGGATATCACTAGAAATTGGAAGAATGGCTGAGGCTACATTTAAAACTGGGGTGCAATACTTATCGCTTATTGGTGTAATAATATTATCAACTTTACGTAAAAAACCTGAAAAATCTCTACCATCTAGATCAATATATTTTAATGGATTATTACGAGTATAGGCATAGCTATTTAAACCTTGGGGATCATCTAAATGCTGTAGAAATTTATCTTCCAAATTAATAAAAATAGGATCTTCACTAATGAATCTTCCAATATCGCTGTCGTAATATCTAGCGCCAAAATAATAAAGTCCTGTTTCTTCATCTAATTCTTTGCCTGTAAACTTTCTACTCTCTTCAAAATCTGAATAAGTTTCATTTATCCTAGTTGAGCCATATGGATGATAGTCAAGCTGTTCTAATAAATTTCCGTTTTCATCCACTATTGCCGTTGATCCACCTAAGTGATCCTTAGCCTGAAAAGCAATTGTACGCTCATTTAAAGCTGGCTTGGTTTTGATAGTAATAATATTATCTTTATCTCCGGCTGAAATCCGTTTATATATTATAGTTGATTGCGGATCATTATTAGTTATCTCCACTTCATAGTCATTAGACAAATAATAATTAACTACTTCATCGTTGCCATCATTGTATGTTTTTATAATCCTGTTTCCATTTTCATCATAAACATAGTGAGTATTATTAACAACTGTTAATTCATTTCTGACATTCCATTCATAATCTGTATTATTCTTAGAAATTAAATTACCAGCCTCATCATAATCATAATTATCATTACCAATATTAGTTACAGCATGCGGATTAATATAACCGTTTTGATTATAATTATAATCCCCCAAGTCAGAACTATTCAAAATATTACCCAAAGCATCATAGTCCCAAGTTTGGTTGATAATTATGTTATTAGCGTTGGTTTCAGCCAAAATTAATCTATTTAAATCATCATATTCATAATCCACAGTTTTAAACAGGCTAGAAAAAGAATCAACATTGCCAAGCACATCATAAGTATAATTAAATTCTTGTATAAGGCCATTGTTTGTAACAGTGTTTCTATTAGTTAATTTGTATAACTGATTTTCATCATAAACATCAGTTGTGGCAATGCCATTAATAAACTCTCTGACAACTGGCTGACCACTTGCATTATAATCAATATTATCAACTAAAACCTGTGTACCATTATCATCTTCCAAAAATATAGAATCAACTTTACCAGCCTGATTATATTCCCAGCCAATGGTTGAATTATCTGGATTAATTTTCGAATCAATTTGCCCGCTACGATTATAAGTATATTGAGTTAAAGTATAAATAAAACCAAGCAAATTATATTCTGTTTGTACTCGTCCATTAATTGTATAAACATAATCTTTTCTAGCTCCGTCTCTATCCACCCGAGCCAGTTGACCAATTCCATTATCAGCGGTGTCATATGTTTTTGTAATTTCAATGTCTGAAACTTGCTCTGTTAACTGCCGATTTAATTCATCATACGTGTAGATAGAAATATTATTTCGAGGATCAATCTTTTGAAGCAGATTCCCAGTTTCATCATATTCATACTGCCAAATTCCAAAATCATTATCTCCGGCTGCATGCAGATCTTCAGATTCAACTAGCCTGCCCAAGCTGTCATATTCAAAATTTCTTTGATTATTATTGGCATCAGTAATATTAATTACTTTATTTAACAACGAATATTCATAATTAGTAATATATTCTTGTCCATCATTATGTTCAATAATCATTACTTGTCGATCAAAAGCATCATTTTCTAGATCTTTTTCATTTCCTAAGGCATTAATAATTGTTTGGGTCCATAAATCATAACTAAATGTAGTAACACCTACAGGTGTTATTTCACTAGTTATTCTGTTTAAAGCATCGTAAATATTTTCTTTAGCCGGCCAACTTAAATTTGGCGATGTATATTCAGTGCCATTGCTTTCATAAGCCAAAGACTGCCTAGTAACTTGATCGTTATGATTATAACTAGAATCTGTTATTGAAAAATTATCATTGTCTTCTAACGAATTTCTAGTTTGCACTATTCTCCCTAAACCGTCTGTATATTGTTCAGAAATGGTATACAAAGAATCATTAATATAATTGTTAACAGTTTTTCTTTGCGGAATAATCGAATCATCATAATTAATTTCTGACAAAACAACTAAATTTACCGGATCACCGTCTTCTGGTCCCCTGGTTTGAATGGGTCTGCCAAAACCATCATAATCTGTTTCTAAAACTTTACCATTGGGATCAGTTACTGAAATTGGCTGACCAATAAAAGAATCATACAAAATAGTGACTTCGTGGCCCAGAGCATTGATTTCAGTTTCAGGAAATAAATTATAATTATCATAAGACAAAGTAGATGTGCTTCCCCTAGCATCCGTTTGACTAACTATCAAACCATAATCATTGTATTCATAAATATTTTCTAACCAGCTATTATCAGCATCTAACCATTGTTCTTTTTTAGTTAAATTACCAATTTCAATTTCTCCGTGGAGCAAATCATCATAATAATATTTAGTATCAGTAATCGTGTTCCATTGATCATCTAAAATAGTCTCTCGATTTATTTTAGAAAAAATATAATTATTTTGATTATAATTATAACTTCTTTGAACTTCTAAATATAAATCTTCTACATCAGAAAAACTACCATCGTCGTTAGCTTCTACTTCTCCCCAATTAATTTCCTGAATAATATTTCCATAATCATCATAATTATAACTTCTCGCCCTGTCTTTAGAGTCTTCATTATTATTCCAGATTCTTTCAACCTCTTGATCTTTATAAACAAAATATCTTCCATTACCTAAATCTTCTTCATTCCATCTAATAATATTCTCATAAACTTTATCAGTGCCATTTTCCCAAATTTCAGTTCTAAAAGGCTTACCTTTTTTAGCTTCAGTATCAGTATATTCACCCAACAAAGAACCATCTTCACCTCCACCTTGATGATAAAAATTCTTAGTTATATGCCCATCATTATCCATCACATCAATTTCATAAAAGCCAGCAAATTCAGAATCGTACACACCTGAAGATAAATAATAGCCATTATAATATTCATAACTTTTTGTATAAGAATTTCCCAACCCATCGTTTATAGTCTCTTCATTCACCACTAAAAGATTAAGGGGTAAAGATCTATTATTATTGTTCTGAGCTGTTCTAGTATATTCGTAATCAAACACCGCCCCTGATGAAGTGGTAACTGAAGATAATAAATCTGACTGTTCTGGATCTGCTAAAAATAATTGCCTAATTTGTCCGGTTTCATAGAAAAGACGAAATAAATCATTTAAACCATCGCCATTTATATCAGTTAATAAAGTTCCGCTTGTACTAATATAAATATCTTCAAAAGTCCAATTATTAGTATCATCCACCCAGCTTTGATCACCTTGTAAAAATAAACTATGATATCCAGTCTGACCACCCCATACTCCCCTATACACATCATTTAAACTATCGCCATTAATATCAGCTACTGTTTGTCCGCTAAAGCTTCCACAATCCGGACACTGCCAATTCTGGTCTTCTATCCATTCCTTATTGCCATTATTTAAATATACATAAGAATTAGACTTCATAATATCAATCAAGCCATCACTATTAATATCAACTGGCTTGCTATATATAGAATTAAATGCTACATCTGGATACTGATAATCAGAATCAAGCTCCCAACCTGAACCAGTATGAACGTAAGTTGAATAACCATTAGGACCAACCCCAGGATTATAAGCATACAAAAAATCAGGAAGACTATCGCCGTTAACATCGGCAACTTTATAACCAGCGTTATCTAAATTAGCTTGGGGTAAATTCCAATCAAAAACTTCATCCCAGCCAGAACCATTGTTTAAGAATAATCTTCTAATATCATTTTGATTTTCATTATATAATCTTAAAATATCTGGTAAGCCATCAGCGTTTACATCCAACAAAATAGTACCAGAATGATCAAGGGCAATATCAGTAGGTAAATTCCATGTAAAATCCTGCTCCCAACCTGTACCATTATTTAAATACAAGGCATTATTGGCCGGATTACTATTCAAATATAAAATATCCAATAAACTATCACCATTAATATCAGATAGAACCACCCAATCAAAATTAATGCCAAAATTATTAGGAATGCCCCAATCCCATTCATTAGTAACTTCTGTCCAAGATTTCTGCTTAGTTTGATAAGTAAAAGATGTTGCTGGCAAGATAGTTTCATTGCCATTGAAGTCTTTAGCTATGGCTGTAATAGACTCAATTAAAGACCTAATTCCATTATCTCCAGTGGTATAATTTATTTCATATTTTTTGGCTGGTGATTCTCTATTTTCAACATCTACCTCAATAAAATCCACCCTATAAAATGTTTCTACTCTAAATCCGGTTTCATAACTAGCAAAAGTGTCGGGCCGCTGGGCTGGTGTGCCAGAGGCAAAGGGTTCAATCCGAACTGTATATATACCATCATCATTCTCATAACCAGAATAATTTATTTGCTTTGGATAAATTTGGCCGGAATTTTTATAATATTCATAAATTATATAATTTCCATTTGTATCTTGGGCGCGGTCTAGCTGCCATTTAAAAATTCTAGTCGAATCACTGGGATCATCTTGACGACTATAAATATCAGTGCCAAAAGTAAAAACAGTCCCATCATTAGAATTAAGCGTCCAAGAATCATCTAAATTCCATTCTAAATATTTTATGGTTCCATCTTCAAACTCAACTCCATATTCGCCATGGCTGCCATCAACTAAATTAATGGGCTTTAAATCATAGGCTGATCCGCCTAAATACAAAATAAATTCATTATTATTATATAAATCTACTGTGCCATATTTTAAACTTCTTTTTATATACCCTGTTTCTAACTCCCAGCCAAAACCAATAATTGAGTCCTTAGTTTTTTGTGATGAATAATTTAGGTATAAATTTGGAGTTTGCCCTAGTCGTCCCTGGGGCAAATCTAATGGATAATTTATAGTGGCCGCACCATTAACTAAATTAACTGATGGTTCATCAGAAACCGGAGTGGTTGAATTAATATCAATTGTGGGATCATTTAAATTTCGGGCAACTTTATTAAGATTCTTTTTATCTAAGGGTAAGTTTGCTTTTTGATTCAATGCAATTTTTAAATCATAAAATTTATTTCCTATTTCTTTTATAGGTTTGATCACTTTTTCCTGTTTAAAATCATTAAAACTAAACTGACTTTTTTCTTCTGCAAAAATAGGATGAGGATTTAAAATAAATACTAAACTTAGATTTAAAACTAAAAAATAAATTGAAATTTTTTGATAAGTCATGTTTTTTATTAACTGTATTAATGCGTTAATACAGCATAATATTATAATTAATTAGATTAATTGTCAAATTTGAAAGAAAAAAGCCTCCTTCCCTAAACAGAAATAATCTGATTTAGGGAAGGAAAGCACTATTTTCCTAGAGCATGTACAGGCGGATAAGGCCGCATGCTTTTGGAGAATAGTTGGTGATCAGCTCCCAGTCCTTAGCGATGACGGGATGGTGGACGGTCACCCAGCCGGAATGATACCCTGTCCCATGGGCGGCCATCGGCAAATGGGCGCTCAAACCCGGCCATTGTGCTGCCAGGGCCAGCATCACTTCCAGGGATGCGTCTTTGAGCTGGCAACTCCGGATGAACTCCTCTTCCTCCCAAAGCTGGGACTTTCCCAGAAATTGGAAGAAAATTGCCAGACTCTTCACTTCCCCGCTACCTCTAATGGGAAACCTATCTGCGCTCATCTTGGAATCTATTCTTGGAATTCCAGCTCCTCGAACCATGTCTTCCCAGGAGCGGTTATAGTCAACTGTCACTGGGACAAAAACAAGCTCGATACTGGCCTCAAGAGAGTAAGAGATAACTATTTTTCCTCCATTTTTAGGTATCTCCTCCTTTGTTTGTTGCAGGTTGCGAATTTGCTGAACACACGTCTCACTTACCCTTGGCATTTTTTTCTCCTTATGCTTCTAGGGTGGTTGAGTAAAAAAGAACTATTTTAAAAAACCTCCGGCACAGCGGAGGTTCTTTGTTCTGAAAAATAAACTATTATTTTACAAAATAAAAAATCTCCGCCAATAAAGCATCATCATATCCATGACTTGTTGATTTTTTATTATTTTTGATAAAATATTCATAACGTTTTTAAATAAAAAAACTTCTTGCCCCAAAAAGTTAGAATAAGAAGTTTTTTTACTTAAACTACATCTTTCCCATTTTGGGTAGGAATTACCACCCAGCTTTGCCTGGGTTGGTGGACGATCATTGGGCCTATTCCCTTACATCCTCTTGATATTGTTAAAATTGTTAAATAACATTGTTAAATTACCATACGTATTTTTATTGTCAAATTTACTGTGGAAAACTGTCGATTGCTTCGTTTACTAATTTATCTGCTTCTGTATTTTTTTCACGAGGGATGTGAGTGAAAGTGACTTTTTTGAAACTTTGTTTTAGATTGAAAATTTGAATAAATATTTTTGCTAATTCTGTATCTTTTACTTTATAATTTCCATTTAACTGTTCGACTACTAATTTACTGTCTAAATAAAAATCCAGTTCTTCTCCGCCCGCTTCTTTGGCTTTGGCTAAAGCTAACACCACGGCCTTGTATTCAGCCTGGTTATTCGTAGCTTCGCCGATGTATTCTTTATAATCCCCCACTTCTTTAATATGCACACCAATTCCAGCTGGGCCAGGATTTCCTCTGGCGCCTCCATCTGTAAATATTGTTAGTTTTTTCATAACTATTATTTTTAAAACTCTTCGATACTATTTTGCCTTTGACAAAATCACTCAGAGTTTTTATGAATCCTGAGTGATTTCACGAATTGAAATTGTATCGAAGGATTCATATATATTATATACCAAATATCCTTTTTAGCCACATTTCTTCTGTTAATAGCTCAACTGGGGCCCGGTTATCAGTAAAAATTTTATTTTTATCGACTTCTTTGACTTCCCAGTAATTATTTTTTGAATAATTAAATAATTTTGTTAATTCCTTGCTTTCTGTTTTATTTGAAAAATCTAATTCATGATTTGCTGCAAGTATTATATTGTTACTTCTGTCTTGATCTGGAATAATATAAACATAATCATAAACTTGTTTTAAAGTTGAATTAAAAGATGTTAATAAGCTGGAACCACCTTTTAAACCAATTGTATTAAAAGCTACAATGCCATTATTGGTTAAATGTGAATCAATTTCTTGAAAAAATTCTAAAGTAGTCAGATGCCATGGTATATAAAAGGACTGGGAAAAAGCATCTAAAATTATAAAATCATATTGTTCATTTGAGTTTTTTAAAAAAACCCGACCATCAGCTTCCACAACTTTGATATTTTGTTGTTCTAAGTCAAAAAATTTATTAGCGGCCGTGATTACTCCTGGGTCAATTTCTACACCAGTTAATTTAATATCAGGATAAAAATAATTATATTGTTTGGAAATTAATCCACCAGCTAAACCAATAATCAAAGCATCTCCTTGTTTTTTGTTATTTAAAATAGGAAGAATATTAAAATAATCATAATACATATTTAATAAAATATTATCAGGGTCATACATAGAAAAGATTGCTGTACCTTCATTATTTTTCATCATTTTCTGGTTTCCATTTTGAGATATTTCTAAATATTGATACATTGTGTCATCTTCATAAATTATCTGGTCATTCTCTTTTATGGCCTGATTATCTTGATAGAGATATAATAAAATAGGAAGTAATAATATTAATAATAAATATAGTTTTTTCTTTCCCAAACCAACAACACTTAGAAAAATTAATAAAAACGAAGACAAATATATGGTTTCCCGACTTCCCCAAAAAGGAACAGTTAAAAAGCTACCAAGAAAAGTTCCCACAATACTTCCCATAGTGGAAAAACCGTAAAGAGAGCCAGAAATTTTACCCGCATTTTTAACTTCTTTAGTAATAAGCCGAATTGTATAAGGAGATACAAATCCTAGTAAAAAGATTGGAGGAGCAAAAAATATCAGTGACATTAAAAATGATCCAAAAATTATGATCCATAATAAATCAATACTAAGATTGCCGGTAAAAACAAACTTGGAAGCAATAGTTTTAAAAAAAACAGGAACAAAACTTATATAAATACCAGCTATTAAAACAACTAACATTAATATTTCCTGTTTTGGATATTTATCCGCAACTTTACCTCCTAAATAATATCCCAGGGATAAAGCTGCTAAAACAACGCCTATAATATTTCCCCAAACAAAAATAGAGCTCCCAAAATAAGGAGCTACTAATCTGGAGGCTGCCATTTCTAGAAGCATTACAGCTGCGCCACAAACGAAAACAAAAATATAAAGAAAAATATTATTTTTCATCTAAAATTTTAATATCAATAATTTTTAATTGCAACTCCCGGTT
>JBDRII010000102.1:0-8915 GCA_043816085.1 Patescibacteria group bacterium
GATCACCTAATCCGTCTTGATCATTGTCTGCATAAAATGTTTGACCTTCATAAATATTAGCATTGGTGTCATCACAATCATTATTATTTGTAACATTGCCTGGCGAAGGAGTGTAAGAACATTCATAAACTGGAATATTAATATCGCCATAACCGTCACCATCATTATCTGCAAAATATAATTGATTTTCAGAAATGCTTGGATCATTATCGTTACAATCTAAATTTGTTGGCTTGCCATCGTTATCTGCGTCTTGATCATTTTGATCATTTGAATTAGCGACATAGCCCTCTAATGAAAGAACGCATGCTTCAAGAGTAACGGCTGGATTGCCCAGACCATCTCCATCAGCGTCTTGATAAAATGTTTGATTTTCAAATATTCCAGCTTCATTATCGTCACAGTCATTATTATTTAAAACATATCCTGTTGGAGGGGTAAGAGCACAAACTTGAGTAGCTGTGCCAACTCCATAGCCGTCTCCATCATTATCTAAATATACTGTAATATTATTTTGTAAATTTGGATCTTGATCATTACAGTCGTTTTCTGTTTCTACACCGTCGTTGTCTGCATCATTGTCATTTAGATCACTATTATTAGTGACATATCCTGTTGGAACAGTTAAGGCGCAAACAGAGGTTGTGTTATTTGGATCACCTAAGCCGTCACTGTCATTATCAGCATAATAAGTTTGATCTTGAGAAATATTAGGATCATTATCATTACAATCGTCTTCTTCTGGTACACCATCCCCGTCAATATCAACTATTGGATTTTCTACTAATTCATTATTAACCCAAGCTACCATATTTTCTAATAGGAAATGAGTATTAGCATTATATTCTGGATGACTGGCTGATAAAACAACTTTTCCTTGGCCAGAATCGCCAGCCAAGATAGCAGCTTTTCCAATATTATTATATTCAGGATCTTGAATCTGTTCAGTATAGGTGGCTATTACATCTAAACTATTTGTGTTTTCAAATACTGGACCGCCATAATAGTCTACATCATGGATTCCATTTGCATAATCACCAGCTATCACATGGCTAGAAAAGTTTAAAACATCAGGGGAAACATTGTCCAATGATCCTCCGCCTTGATATGCTTCCATCCAAGAAATATATTGAACAGCAGTTGCGGGCAATAAATTAGCCATAGTTACATTGAAGGCCATATTATAATATTCGGTTTGCATTATTGCTGCCCCAACATTTGATCCACCGCAAATCCCAACAAATCCACCGCCATTATTTACAAAATTTCTTAAGCTATTTCTTAGATCAGTATTTAAATATGGAGGATATGAAATTACAATGTGATCAGCAAAATCTGCACTTCCAGGAAATACTAATACTTCAGCTTCGGCTGGAACGCCGGCCTTTACTTCATCAATGGTCATTTCAATAATATTGTAATTGTCATCTAAAATGTCTTCGATATGTTGTACGCCCGAGCTAGAAGTCTGGACTACTACTACATCATAAGTTTCTTCAACTACTGCTTCTTCTTCTACTGTGAAATAAAATTGCATATCACCGTCAAAAGGAAAAGAGGTCCAGCTTGATCCAGCATTACTCGAATAGTACATTACTCCATCATCAAAGCCACCAGCATCTAAACCATAATAATTCCCTTGTTGAATAGGATTGGTTGTATATTGACCACCGTTTGAAGATAAAACTAAGTTATATGGCCTACCTTCTTCTAAATTAATTGGTTCAGATAATGTATAATTTAGCCAACTAATAGTAGTGCTAATTTCTGCTTCTGGAATAGTGCCTTCGGAAATTACATCACCATTATAATGTTCTAATCGAACTGTTAAATCGCCACCACCACTTATTTTTTTAACTCTAACATTTACATCTGAAACTAAGCGATCTTGATCATTATTAGTAAAAGTTTGACGCACCATATTGGTGCCATCCATATTTTTAAAGTAAGAAGTTTTTCCATCAATATATGGCTGACCTTGAGAATTGCCGTCTGTGTAGCTAAGTTTATATATTGGAGTTTGGTTTTCTAAAACCTCCCAATTCCAATTTCCATAATATCCCATTATTAACACAGCCAGCTCATCTTGAGAAATGGCCGGATGCATAGGAGAAATTTCCTCATCCCAAACAAATAAATTATCAACTGATACATAATTGTTTACTGGATCAGGGTGAATATTGCTAAATTGAATATGATATGTTTCTCCTTCTACTAAGTCAGCGCTAAGAGGTAAAGTTGGAAATTTATCATTGTTGGGATCATAAAAATCCAGCATAGGAGGATACCATAAATAGGAATCTAAGACTGTATCTGAAGGCAATCCATTATCGTCAGTTTTTAATTCTATTAAAATGTGTCCACCATCACCTTCTGCGTAATCGGGGGTTTTATTAATAACATAAAAGGTAAAATCTTCAGTAGTGCCAGTGTGTTCAGCTTTAAACCGATAAGTCGTGGTTCGGCCTTCCCATTTACCAACCGTAATATTATTTAAGTCATCAGCTCCCCAGGGAACACCATAATAAGTTTCAGCTTGAGTTATTGCTGGAAATAATAGCAAACTTAAAACTAGGAGTAAAAATTTTTTCATTTTTATATTTTAAATTATTTGTTAATCAATTTAAGCTTCTTTTTGTTCTTAGAAAGCCTAAATTTCTTTAAAACTTTGCCTTCTTTGTTACGCAAAAATATTCGATGCTCGTTCTTTCTCTTGGTCTTTTTAACAGAAACTTTCTGTTTTGTCAAGGTCTTGACGATTTTTCGCCCAAATTACTCTTTATTTGACGATTTCGTAATTTGAGACTTGAAGCCTGCCCAATACTTCTTTTCCTTCTTCCCAGTCCATAAAACGGGGCTGAAAATTGCGATCTATTTTTATAGGTTTGAATTCTATTTTTTTGTATTCATCCTCTTCCCAAGTTATTTTTACTACTGCGCCTAATTGGGTTTCCCATGACCAGGCTTGGTCAAAAATTAGATTGCCTAGAGAGTAAAAAATATATTTACCATTATACTCTTCCATACGCTGCACTACATGAGGATGATGGCCAATTACTAAGTCTGCTCCGTTGTCTATGGCAGTGTGAGCGAAATTACTTTGAGAAGAAGAAATGTTTTCTGTGTATTCAGCGCCATTGTGCATGGAAACGATTATTACATCAGCGCCTTGATTTTTTACTTCATTTATATCGCTCACAAGCTTATTAGTATCAAGGCCGATATCATATGAGTAGCAAAGATAAGCAAATTTCATATTATTTACTTCACGGATATCCCAGTGTTCCAGGCAATAAGCAATGTCATTATTTACTAAATGCTGTTTTGTATAATCTATGCCAGCTTGCCCGGCATTAGATATGTGATTATTTGAAAGCGAAACAATGTCTATGCCAGCCAATTTTAAACCGTCTATCATGACCGGATCTACTTTAAAGCTCATGCCGTAGTCGGGAATAATATAAGAGCCATATTCAGAAAAGGGCGCTTCTAAGTTTAGAAAAGCCAGGTCATTATTTGCAAACTCTTGAAATATATTATTAAAGGGAGCTAGATAATCTCCTTTAGCGCCACTAGCCCGATAAACATATCGAGATAGCATTGCGTCTCCTCCGAATATTGTAGTGGTAGTGGTTGGGGGCTCTTCTATTGTGTAAAAACTTTTGGCAATAGACCACTTTCCTCGTTTATTGTTTTTTAAATTTTTAGCCCGGATTTTAATAAAGTATTTGGTTTGGGGTTCTAGATTAATAACTGTAATCTTTTTTCGTTTAGTTCTGTATTTTCCTAGCAGTTCCCTGTTCTCGTCTTCTAAGCGAATATAAAATTTATAATCTTTTAATTTGTTTTTATTCCAATTTAGCGTAACTTGTTCATGGTTGATATCTTTGAACTCTAAACTCCTGATTTTTTTTGGTTTTTTAGTTTTATGAATTTCAGGGTTATTATTAAAAATGGCTCCAGAAAAATTTAGAGCCATTAATATAAAAAAGATGGAAAAGAATGATATTGTAACAATGAATATATTTTTCTTCATGAATCTGATTCTTTTTGTTCTAGCATCTTAACTGCCCTTTCCATGGCTACATTTTGATCTTTGGCTATGGTAAAATCTTTTATCTTCTCTCTTTCTTCAACTAGCTCTAATAAATCTTTTCTAGCTTCTTCGGTTAAGAAGCCAATATTTGTGCTAATTAAAAATTCTTTTATTTCAGCTAAATTAACATTCATGCCAATGGCTATTTTAAAGGCCTCATATAATTCTTGGGTTGATAAATTTTCATCATATTTTGGTTCTAGCTTCTGAATATTTTCATTCATTTCCCGAACTAAATGGTCCAGCTCTTCAAATCGGCCAGCTAAAATCTTTCCTGGGAAAATATGACGGCGGTATTCCTGCTGAAACTCATCAATAAATTTGAAATCTACAAAATCTTCTTTTATTTCTTCGTGAAAAATATCTGTGATAAAATTTACAATTTCCGGCGAACAAGTTTCAGCCGCATCTAAATAATTATCAAATTGGGCTTTAAAATATGGAGTTTTGAAATGATCAGTGTCTTGAGAAAGTAAACTTAATAAAAGCCCGCGGTCTGATATTTGATTTTCAACTTCAGTATATTCTAAAATTGATTTAGCCAGCTTTTCTACTTCTTTAATTTCTTTTTGTTCAAGTATAATCTGCTGTAGCTTTAAATGATTTTCTTGCACTTCTTTTTCTAACTGCTGTTTTTTATCTTGGAAAATTGTTAGATCCATATTTTTTAGACAATTCGTGAATTGTCTTTACTTAAATTATTAAATTTTTACTTTCTTTCTAACTATAAAAATATATTTTATTACTTCGACTGAAATAAGTTCAAAAAAGGCCAGGGCAATAAGAAGCGCCCATTCTTCCCAGCCCAAAGGCACTGTTCTTAAAGCATTTTGCAGAAAAGGTAAATAAACAGCTGCCACAATTAAACCAATACCAATTAGCACTGCGCCATTTAACCACCAATTGGAAAAAGGATTTCTTTGCCAGATAGTTTTTCTAAGTGACCGGAAAGAGAAAGTAACAAAAGCTGTATCTATGCCCAGGGCTACGAAAATAATAGTTTGACAATATGGAAGATTATTGGTCATTTTATATAATATATAGAACATAGCTAGTAAAATAACGTCTCTAAATAGACCAAGGCCGAATATCATTATTTTCATTTCTTTGTCTAAAATAGATTCATTTCTGGGCCGAGGCTTATCTTTCATTACTTCTTTTTCACCTGGCTCAAAAGCTAGGGCAAGATTTGGAAAAGAGTCTTCTACTAAGTTAATCCACAATATCTGGACTGCTAAAACTGGGAGTGGCAGGCCCATGATTAAGGCACCAGCTACTACCACAACTTCGGAAAAACTACCAGACATTAAAAAGAGAATGATCTTTTTTAAGTTAGCGTAAATAATACGCCCTCTTTCTACAGCAGCATTAATAGTTTTAAAATTATCGTCTAGCAAAATTACATCAGCAGTTTCTTTGGCCACATCTGTGCCAGAGCCGAGAGCTATGCCCACATCAGCGGATTTAATAGCCGGAGCATCGTTTACACCATCGCCAGCCATAGCTACTACTTCACCTTGGGCTTGCCAAGCATCGATAATGCGCAGTTTGTGTTTAGGTGTAACCCGGGCATAGATATTTATATCTCTAATTCTAGATTCTAATTCTTCTTCAGATAATTCGTCAATTTCTGCGCCTTCCATAACATTTTTAGAAGAAGTGGGAATACCCAGTTCATTGGCAATAGCAGTGGCTGTTAATTTATGGTCACCAGTGATAATGACAGTACGGATACCAGCCTTGCTTGTCATTTCCAGGGTCTGGGCAGCTTCAGAGCGCAGAGGATCTTTTAAACCAATGAAACCGACAAACTCGCAGTCTTTAATTGCTTCGTCGTCTAATTCAATTTGGCAAGATAGCTTCTTTTGGGCAATAGCTAAAACTCTTAAACCTTTTTTAGTTAATTCCTCAAATTCTTTTATTAGTTCTGTTTTTTTGCGTGAGTCTAATTTAGCAAAGTCTAATATTTTTTCAGGGGCGCCCTTAATGGCTAGTAAACATCCACGTTTAGTTTCATGCTGGGTAATCATGTATTTGCGGTCTTCATCAAATGGAATTTCACCTATCCGAGGATTTTCTTTATAGCACTCTTTTTGTTTAATGCCCGCATGGCAGGCGCCTAAAACTAAAGCTATTTCTGTGGGGTCACCTAAAAACTTCCAATTTTGTAATTCCTCTTCTGGATTTTGAATAATAGCATTATTGCATAGAAGACTTAAACGCAAAGCTAGCATTTTATCTTCAGCTTGAACTTCAGCTACTTGCATTTTACCAATTGTTAAAGTGCCAGTTTTATCTGAACAAATAACTGAAACGCTTCCCAGGGTTTCAGCTGCAATTAATTTTTTAATCAAAGCTTTCTGCTTGATTACTTTTTGCATGCCAATAGTTAGAACTATGGTCATGGAAACAATTAAGCCTTCAGGGATAGCGGCCACAGCCACAGCCACAGAAATTAAGAACATGTCAAAAACAGACTTGCCCTGTAAAATACCAATGCTAAAAATCAAAAGACAAATAACCCCAATAATAATAGCCAGCCATTTGGAAAACTTTTCTATTCTAATTTGTAGGGGTGTTTTGTCTTCTTTAACATCTTTAACCATAGAAGCAATTTCGCCTAAATGGGTTTTTAGACCAGTTTCCGTGACAATGGCCCGGCCCTTGCCTCTGGTAATATTTGTACCCATGAAGGCCATATTTTTTCGGTCAGCCAGGGGCGTACTTTTTTTAAGTTCAGCAATATTCTTTTTTATGGGAGCAGATTCACCAGTTAGTGAGGCTTCATTGATTTGCAAATTATTGGCCTCATAAATTCTGGCGTCAGCTGGAACCTTGTCGCCGGCCTCCAAAAGGATTAGGTCTCCTGGAACTAGTTCCTCGCCCTTAACTTTTTGTTTTACTCCCCCTCTTTTTACTTGAGCATCAAAATGGACTAATTTTCTAAGCTGCTCGACAGCATTATTGGCTTTAGTCTCCTGAAAAAATCCAACTATAGTATTTATGACTACAGAAGCAATAATAACTCCGGCATCAACGTATTCATGTAAAAATAAAGAAACTATGGTAGCAATAAGAAGAATATAAACTAAAGGGCTTTTAAACTGACTAAGTAAAATAATCAGCCATGAGGCCTTTTTTTCTGTAGGTAATTTATTTAAACCGTACTTTTCCTGTCTTTTTTTAACTTCTGTATCAGAAAGACCATTTAAAGTGCCCTTTAAAGATTCAAAAACGTCGTCTTTGGGAATAGAAAAAAATTCTGGATTAGACATATATTATATTATAACATATTTTTAGTCTAAACCCAAGTCATGTAAGGACCATCTAACAATGATGACCAATAATAATATAAAAAGAAATATTAAGACTATAGTTATAATTGCAGGTAATGTAAAAGCTTCGGCTGGACCCATTTGAGATAGAAACAATTTAAAAGAGTTTTGCTTTGCTTCTGGCTTTGTTTCAATTTTTTTATTCTGGTTTTCTTTCATATTTTTTAAGATCCTCTCCCCCTGTCCCCCTCTCCACTCCGTGGAAGAGGGGGAACCCTGTTTATTAACTAAGGAGTAAAGATATATATTATTTATTCTATCAGAGATGGGAGAAAAATGGAAAAAGTTGTGCCTTTGTTTATGCCCTCAGATTCTGCTATAACTCTTCCATTCATGGCTTGGATACACTGATCTACTATATATAGCCCTAAGCCTGTACCATTGGGGTTAACACTAAGTGAACGGTCACCGCGGATAAACCGGCCAAATATTTTATCTTTATCTTCAGGAGATAGGCCAATACCCTGATCTTTAACATATATTTCTAATTCACCTTTACCAGATTTAAAGCCAACTTCAATCTCCCCTTTTGGTGTGTAATAAATTGCATTGTCTACTAGATTGTTTACTACTTCTTTTAATTTATGTGGATCAGCTAACACCATTGGTAATTTTTTCTTGGATTCTTTAAGAACTAACTTTAATTTTTTATCTTTGGCCATAAATCCTCTTTCTTTTACTACGCCTTCTACTACTTCTACGGCATCTAATGGCTCTATATTATATTCTACTTTTCCACCTTCTAGTTCAGTGGCTGACAGCAAATCATTAATAATATGTTCTAGATTGTTGGCTGCGCCATATGCCTGGGAAATAAAATCCCTTCTGGCTTTGGGTGACATTTTATTTTCATCTTCATTTAACATGGAAAGCATGCCGCGGACAATTGAGGTGGGAGTTCTAAGCTGATGGGAAGCTACAGTTAAAAAGTCTGACTTCATTTCTAGAAGTTCTTTTAAGTTTTTATTTTTCTCATTTATTTCAGCTGTTGCCTCTTCTACTTTCTTTTTAAGATTAATATTCAAATCCTGTACCTTTTCATATAGCTGAGCGTTTTCCATGGCCACGGCAGCTTGGTCACTCATGGTTTTTAGGAGTTCTAGGTCTTGAACAGTGTAGGCGTCCTTTGAAACCTTATTACCCAGCACTATCATGCCATTTAGTTTTCCTTTGGCAAATAATGGTAAGCAAATACTAACATCTAGCTCTTTTAAAGTCTCTTCTAGACGTTCTATCTTGGTATAGTAATTCTTTTTTTCTTTATGCTCTTCCATTTCCCGCAAAACTTCTTCTACCACTAAAATTTTCTGGTGATCCTTAAAATAATTCACTAACAGCTCGTCTCTAATTATCTTGGCAATATCACCTTCATTAAAACCAGAGGCCTTTTCAATATCAAATGAATATCGATCTTTTTCGTAATGTTTTATGGTTAGAACGCATACCTTTTCTAGACCCATGGCTTTGGTGATGGAATCTATAAT